>JANOWX010000945.1:0-5819 GCA_031418175.1 Acidobacteriota bacterium
GATGGTAAGCGCGTGATCTGGGGCACACGCAGAGGAGGCGTGAGTGGCATCTATCAAAAAGCCGCATCAGGTATAGGAAACGAAGAATTGTTATTGGAAGGAGGCGGCGGCCCGATAGATTGGTCAGCCGATGGACGTTTCATTTTCCATGTTCCAAATGGCCCCAAAACACGCAGTGATGTATGGGGGTTGCCGCTCTTTGGTGAGCGCCAGCCTTATCCGCTCCTGAACAGCGAATTTGCTGAATTGCAGCCGCAGCTTTCGCCGGATATGCGGTGGTTGGCTTATGCCTCCGATGAGTCAGACAGCTTTGAAATCTACGTGCGAGCGTTCACAGCAGACGGCAAGCTGGGCGACAACAAGGTGCGCGTTTCAAGCAATGGCGGCAGGCATCCCCGCTTCCGGCGCGATGGCAAGGAACTGTTTTATGTCGCTACAGACGGGCAGATGATGGCCGTCGCTCTGAAGCCAAGCGGCGCAACATTTGAATTCGAGCCGCCCAAAGCGTTATTCAAAACACGAATGCTGACAACAACGTCTCAATTGGGAATTGAATACGATGTGACGGCGGACGGGCAGCGCTTTCTGATCGGGACGATGGTGGGCGAGGCAAACGCGACGCCGGTCAGCGTGATTTTGAATTGGACGGCGGGGTTGAAACGGTAGCCCTGGGTACGCAGCGCTTCCAGCGTGCGGACTCGGCGGCAGACGCTTCCCTTCCGGCAGGGAAATATCCGCCGCCAGGCCCGCACGCTGGAAGCGCTGCGTACCCAGGACGTGCCGCCATTCCCGGTCGTGCTGAACTGGATGACGGAAGTGAACCCAAAATGAAACTAAAGCAAGATAGCCAACCCAAATTGCTGCTGAACGAATACGCCACGCTGCTGGCGGAGGTCAAAGAGCGCATTCGCGCTGCGCAATATGCGGCGTTGAAGGCGGTCAACAAAGAATTGATCGCGCTTTACTGGGACATCGGTCGCATGATCGTCAAGCGGCAACAAGGCGCTACCTGGGGGAAAGCCGTGGTTGAAAATCTGTCGCAAGACTTGCAGCAAGAGTTCCCCGGCCTCAAAGGATTCTCGGTGCAGAATCTGTGGTATATGCGGCAGTTTTATTCGACCTACAAAGACAATCAAAAACTCCAACCAATGGTTGGAGAAATTGGCTGGAGCCAGAACCTGATCGTCATGAGCCGCTGCAAGGATGACCTTCAGCGCGAATTCTACATCCGCATGACGCGCAAGTACGGCTGGACGAAAGACGTGCTGCATCATCACATTGACAACCAGACTTACGAAAAGACGCTGCTCAACCAGACGAACTTCGACCAGACCGTGACAGAAGCGATTCGCAACCAGGCGAAGCTGGCCGTGAAGGATGAATACACCTTTGACTTTCTCGAACTCGGCGACGAATACAACGAGCGGCAGTTGGAACAGGCGTTGGTGAGCAGAGTCGAAAACTTTCTGCGCGAGATGGGCGGGATGTTCACCTTCGTCTCAGTCCCGCACGCTGGAAGCGGTGCGCACCCAGGGTGTGGCCTTTCATGATTTGTCCGACACAGTTACAGGAACACCATGTCAATCCAGCTTGAGCAAAATGGGGCGGTGACGATCATCAGTCTGAACCGCCCGCACGCCCGCAATGCCGTAGACCGCGCGACCGCAGCAGCGTTGGCCGCTGCCTTCCGCGCTTTCGACGCCGACGAAACGGCGGCCGTCGCCGTGTTGTGCGGCGAGCACGGCACGTTTTGCGCCGGAGCCGATTTGAAAGCGATTGCCGCCGGCCAGGGCAATCGCGTCGAAGCCGATGGTGATGGGCCGATGGGGCCTTCGCGGCTGCTGCTCAGCAAACCGGTCATCGCGGCCATCAGCGGTCACGCCGTCGCGGGTGGTTTGGAACTGGCGCTCTGGTGCGATTTGCGCGTGGCCGAAGCGGACGCAGTGCTGGGCGTATTTTGCCGCCGCTGGGGCGTGCCGTTGATTGATGGCGGGACGGTGCGGCTGCCGCGTTTGATCGGCTTGAGTCGCGCGCTCGATATGATTCTGACCGGCAGGCCGGTGGGTGCGGAAGAAGCCTTGCAGATGGGCCTGGTCAATCGCGTCGTGCCGAAAGGGCAAGCGCGCGCGGCGGCGATTGAGTTGGCGCAAGAGTTGGCACGCTTGCCGCAAGCGTGTATGCGTAACGACAGGTTGTCAGCGTATGAGCAATTCGATTTGAGTTTCGATGAGGCGCTCGCCAATGAATTCAAATATGGTTTGGCTTCGCTGGCGGCGGGCGCACAGGCGGGCGCGGCGCGCTTTGCTGGTGGCGCGGGCCGACACGGCAGCTTTAACGAATGAAAAAGGAGACACAGTGAAAAGCTCGATCCTTGCAACGGTATTGCTTTGTTTGTGCGCCGGTTTGAACTGGCAGCCAGCGGCCCACTCAGCGGCGCAAGAACGCAAGCTGCGCATCATCAGTTTTGGCGCGCATCCCGACGATGCTGAGATCGGTTCGTCAGGCACGGCGGCGCTCTGGGCGGCCAAAGGACACGCCGTCAAACTCGTCGCCGTCACCAACGGCGACATCGGGCATTGGAAGGAAGCGGGTGGCGAGTTGTACCGCCGCCGCCGCGCCGAAGTCGAACGCGCGGCCAAGCTGCTGGGCTACACCGTCGAATTGCTCGACAACCACGACGGCGAACTGGAGCCGACGCTGGAAAATCGCCGCAAGATCACGCGGCTGATTCGCGCCTGGCAGGCCGACATCGTCATCAGCCACCGGCCCAACGACTATCATCCCGATCATCGTTACACCGGCGTGTTGGTGCAGGATGCGGCCTACATGGTCACCGTGCCGAATTTCTGCCCCGAAGTGCCCGCGCTCAAAAACAATCCGGTCTTTTTGTATTCGTGGGATCGCTTCGACAAACCCAACCCTTTCACGGCTGACGTAGTCGTGGACGTAGACAGCGTGATGGAAAAGAAACTCGACGGCCTGCTCGGCATGGTTTCGCAGTTTTATGAGGGCGGCGCGAACGGCTCAGAAGAGTTGCTGAACAAAGACCCGCAATTCGTCAAACAGCGCTGGCAAACGGTGCGCGATGGTTGGATCAATCGCCAAAAGCGCATCGCCGACAAGTACCGCGCGCAACTGGCCGAATGGTACGGCGAGGCGCGCGGCGGCAAGGTGCAATACGCCGAGGCCTTCGAGATTTGCGAATACGGGCGGCGGCCTGACAAGGCGGAACTGAAAAAACTGTTTCCATTTTTTGATTGATGACGATACGACCGGAACAAGCTGAAGATGTCGCGGCAGTGCGGCAAGTCGTCGCTGCCGCGTTCGGCCAAGTCGCCGAAGCTGACTTGGTGGACAAGCTGCGCGCGCGCGGTAAGAGTGTGTTGTCGCTGGTGGCGGAGGAAGACGGGCAGATTGTCGGGCACATCCTGTTCAGCGAAGTGACGCTCGCAACGAATCCGCGAGCGGTGAAAGTCATCGGTCTCGCGCCATTGGTTGTCGCGCCTGGTCGTCAACGCAGTGGTATTGGTTCAATGCTGACGCGGGCGGGGTTGGATAAGTGCAGGGAAGCGGGCTATGACGCGGCCATTGTGCTGGGGCATCCTGAATACTATCCGCGCTTCGGGTTTGCGCCGGCCAGCCGCTTCGGCCTACACAGCGAATACAACGTGCGCGACGAAGTGTTTATGGCAATGGAACTGCGCGCGGGCGCGTTGGCGGGCTGTGCCGGTTTGGCGTGCTATCAACCTGAATTCAACGAGGAGTGAAATGGCAGAAGAGCAAATCAGTTGGTTTCCCGTGCCCGCCGAAGACGAGGTACACGAAAGCCTGCGCGGCCTGTTCCGCAAGGCCAAAGAGCGGCTCGGCTTCGTGCCGAATGTCTTTCGCGTTTACAGCTTCCGGCCTGAACGGCTGATCGCGTGGTTCGGCCATTACAAACAATTGCACGAGCCGACCGAACACCTGAACGCAGCCGAACGCGAGATGATCGCGGTGGCGGTTTCGATGGCGAATGGCTGTCTGTACTGCCTGGTCGCGCACGGCGCGGCCTTGCGCGAGGCGTTGGGCGACCCGGTCAAGGCAGACCGCATCACGTTGGATTACAAGCGCGCCGGGTTGGACGCGAAGATGGAGGCCGTACTCGATTACGCGACCAAGCTGACGCTGTCGCCGCTGGAATGTTTGCAAGATGACAAGGAGCATTTGAAAAGTTTCGGGCTGACGCAGGAAGAAGTTTGGGATGTGCTCGAGATTGCGGCGATGTACAACTTCACGAACCGGATGGCGGCGGCGACGGGGATGCTGCCGAATCGAGAGTATCACGCGCTGGCAAGGTAGCGAATTTCAGATTTGAGATTTGAGAGGGGCAGCAGCGATGGCAATCAAAGACAATCTGGCACATTGGGAAGCCGAAGAATTCGGCGTGGACTTGATCGAACTGACGCTCGGCGATTTGCTGGATCAGCGCGCGGCGGAACTGCCGGACAAAGAGGCGCTGGTTTATCACTACCCTGAAATCGGGTTGGAAATGCGGCTGAGCTACGGCCAATACCGCGACCAGGTGAACCGTGTGGCGAAGGGCTTGCTGGCCTTGGGCGTCGAGCGCGGCGATCACGTGGCGGTGTGGGCGCCGAATGTGCCCGAATGGATTCTGTTGCAAATGGCGCTGGCGAAAATCGGCGGCGTGATCGTGACGGTCAACACCAATTACCGCGCGGCTGAAGTCGAATACGTGCTGCAACAGGGCGACATCAAGCTGCTCTGTCTGACCGAAGAGTTGCGCGGCAATCCGTATTTGGAATCGGTCTACGGCAGCGCGCCCGAATTGAAAGACCTGCGCGATCCTGCCAGCCAGACTTTGCAAGCCGCGCGTTTGCCGAAGCTGGAGCGCGTCGTGCTGCTGGGCAAAGACGCGCGGCCCGGCGTGCTGTTATTTGAACAACTGCTGGCGCTGGCGGATTCGGTTTCGGACGCGGCGTTGGCGGCGCGGCAGGCCAGCGTGCAGTCGCACGATGTGGCGATGATGCAATACACCAGCGGCACGACGGGCTTTCCGAAAGGCGTGATGCTGACGCACCACAGTTTGATCAATCAGGCGCGCGTCGCGTGCACGCGCGGCGATTTGGGCGCGGACGAACGCTACGTGACGGCGATGCCGCTCTTTCACATCGCGGGCAGTTTGGGCGGGACGATCTATTGCATCTATCTGGGCTGCACCCTGATTCCGCTGATCGCCTTCGATCCGGTCAAACAGTTAGAGTTGTTTGCGCAAGAGCGCGGCACCTTCACCTTTGCCGTGCCGACGATGCTGATTGCGATGTTGCAGCAGCCGCGTTTCGGCGAATTCGATTTGTCGTCGTTGCGCAGCGTCTTCACCGGCGCGACGCCCGTCCCGGTGGTGCTGATGGAACAGGTCAAGGAGTGCATGGGCGCGGATTGTTCGATTGTCTTTGGGATGACGGAAACCTGCGGCGCGGTGACGCAATCGTTCCAGGCCGACAGCTTTGAATTGAAAGCCGCGACCGTCGGACTGCCGATTCCGCACACTTCGATCAAGGTCGTAGACCCGTTGACGGGCGCGACGGTGGCGTGCGGCGCTTCGGGCGAACTGTGGACGAAGGGCTTCTCGAATATGAAGGGCTACTACAACATGCCCGACAAGACGGCTGAGACGCTGGATGACGCGGGCTGGCTGCATTCGGGCGATCTGGCGGCGATGCGGCCCGACGGCTACCTCAACATCATCGGGCGCGTCAAAGACATGATCATTCGCGGCGGCGAGAACATTTATCCCGCTGAGATCGAGGCGTTTTTGATGC
>JANOWX010000946.1:0-2354 GCA_031418175.1 Acidobacteriota bacterium
CAATGCCAGCCGCAACGTCACCGCCAACACCATTGCCGGTGGGCCGTATGCCGTCACTGCGACAACAGGCGCGTTGAGCCAAGCGTTCAGCCTGACCAATCTGCCCGGCACGCCCACACAACTCGCGTTCGGACAGCAGCCCAGCAACACGCCCGCAGCCTCGGCAATCGCTCCGGCGGTGACGGTGCGCGTGCTGGATGCGTTCGGCAATCTCACTTCATCCAACGCCACGATCACGCTGGCGCTGGGCGTGAATCCGGGCGGCGCGACGTTGGGCGGCACGACGACGGTCAATGCGATCAATGGTATCGCCACCTTCAGCACACTCACGCTCAACAAGATCGGGACGGGCTACACACTGGTGGCGAGCAGCGGCGCGTTGACAGGCGCGACTTCTACGCAGTTCAACATTACTTGCCCGACGATCACGCTGGCCGGCTTGCCGTCAGCAACTGCAGGTGCGGCTTACAACGCGCTGTTGACGGCGAGTCCGGCGGGCGGGGCTTACACGTTCAGCGGCATAGCGCCAACGGGCTTCACACTGGCCGCGAACGGCGCGCTCACGGGCACGGCAAGTACGGCGGGCACGTTCAACTTCAACGTCACGGTCACTGGTTTCGCCTCTGGTCAGGGAAGCTGCACGCAAACCTTGCCAGTCACGCTGGTGGTCAGTTGCCCGAACATCACGCTGGGCACGCTGGCGAATGGCGTGCAGGGCACAGCGTATAACCAAACGCTGACGGCCAGTCCGGCGGGGGGCAATTACAGCTTCGCGTTGACGACGAATGTGTTGCCGCCGGGCTTGTCGTTGAATCCCGCGACCGGCGCCATCACGGGCACGCCGAACGCGCCGGGCAATTTCACCTTCGTGATTACCGCCACGGGTTGGGGCGCGTGCACTAAATCGCAAAGCTACAACCTGCTCATCACCGGCACCTGCGGCCCGCTTACCCTCAGTCCGGCTTCGTTGCCAGGCGGGACGTTGGGCACGGCTTACCCGGCAACAAACATCACGGCGGCGGGCGGCGCCGCGCCATACACCTTCAGCGTTTCGAGCGGCGCGTTGCCGCCGGGCTTGAGCCTGGACAGCGGCGGCGCGCTGACCGGCACACCCACGGCGGGCGGCACTTTTGTGGTCACGCTCAAGGCGACCGCGCAAGGCGGCTGCTTTAGCACGCGCACCTATGTCGTGACGGTGGCGTGCGGGCCGCTGACGTTCAGCCCGAATGCCTTGCCGAATGGGACGGTGGGGCTGAATTACAACCAGCCGCTCACGATCGCACCGGCGGGCGCTTATACATTCAGCGTACTGCTGGGCCAGTTGCCGCTCGGTTACACCATGAACAGCGCGGGCGTGATCAGCGGCGTGACCAATCAAACGGGCACGTATAATTTCACCGTCAAAGTGCTGGGGGGCACGTGTCAGGCGACCAAGGCCTACACCATCGTGATCGGCGCAAGCATGGCGGCTTTGGCGCAGTTGGCCGATTACGACGGCGATGGCAAGGCTGATCTGGCGTTGTGGTCGAACAGCGGCACGTGGCGCTTGGCTTTAAGCAATGGCAGCAATGGCGGAGCCAACCGGCCAACCCAAACGCAAAGCTGGGGCGCGGCCGGCGACGTTCCGTTGCTGGGCGATTATGACGGCGACGGCAAAACCGACCTCGCGGTTTGGCGGCCCGCGAACGGCGCCTGGCACATTAAGCGCAGCAGCGACGGCGGCGTGTTGACCAAAGCCTGGGGCCTGGCGACGGATGTGCCCGTGCCGGGCGATTACGACGGCGACGGTAAAACCGACATCGCGGTCTGGCGCGGCAGCGAAGGCAACTGGTACATCGTGCGCAGTTCGGACGGGGCGGTTGACAGCATAGCTTGGGGCGCGGCGTATGCGCCTTACAACGACGTTGCCGTGCCGGGCGATTACGACGGCGACGGCAAGACCGACTTGGCGGTGTTTAGACGCGCGACCGGCACCTGGCTGGTGAAGCGCAGCAGTGACGGGCAATTCATGGCGAAAGCCTGGGGCCTGGGTTCAGATGTGCCGGTGGCGGCGGATTACGACGGCGACGGCAAGACCGACTTCGCGGTCTGGCGCAGTGGTATGTGGTACGTCTGGCAAAGCGCCAGCAACAGCTACAGCGCGGTTGAGTGGGTCGCGCAAGCGGCGCCTTACTTCGATCAGGCTGCGCCGGGCGATTACGACGGCGATGGCAAGGCGGATGTCGCAGTCTGGCGGGCGAGTGAGCAGACCTGGTACATCCGTTGTAGCGCGGATGGCAGTGTGCTGGCGCAGGCGCAGGGGCAAACCGGTGATGCGCCGGTGAGCGCCCGCCGGCCGTAACGCTTAACCAAAG
>JANOWX010000947.1:0-17923 GCA_031418175.1 Acidobacteriota bacterium
CCTCTTGGAAACTGCGCTTCCCACGAAGACACGCAAAGAAACACGAAGTCGCTTCTGTCCTTTCGTGCCCCTTCGTGTGTCTTCGTGGGAGCGGTTCCGGTTTAACGTAATGAATGTGTTAAAGAGATCGCTGAAGACCCACGGCAGTTGCGCAATGCCACAAAGCCGTAGCACAACAGCACGTCGTTCAGCGTGAAGACACGCCTTTTGGTTACCTCAAAAATCGAAGGGAGTTGCTTGAGGAGCAAGAACGAGGGCAACACATGCGGTTTAGCAACGCGGCAAGCACGGAGCGAGAGAGTGAGAATCCGTGCCGTTTCCCAAGTCGTTTTCACACCAAGCCCCAATCACCTATTCCAATTCACCTGAAAACTCGTGGGTTGTGCGATGGCGGCAGAGTAAAGCAGTTCGGCGTTTTGCGCCATAGGAAAAATTTGCACGGTACCTCCTGGGTACGCACCGCTTCCAGCGTGCGGGTTTGGCATCAGACGCGACATTGCCGGAGGGTATCCTTCGGCATCATCCTGTCTGACGCCACGCCTGCACGCTGAAAGCGGTGCGTACCCAGATGTGCAAGTAAGTACTCACTTACAAAATCCGCTTGCGCCCTTCCCTGACCCTGTGGTAAGTAAGTAGGCACTTACTTACTTAGGATTTATTCCGTCAGGACAGAGGTGAACTAAGAACGCGCATGACGCCGAAACCAGAGCTTGAAAAACCAATCGTGGCGCGGATGGCCGCCGAAGACCGCCGCCAGCAGATCATTGACGTGGCCGTCCAGTTGTTTTCGCAAAAGGGCTTTCGCGGCACCACGACCAAAGAGATCGCGCTGGCTGCGGGCGTGAACGAGGCGATCATCTTTCGCCACTTTGCGACCAAGCGGGAGTTATACACCGCGATCATGGATCGCAAGGCCAGTTCGCCTGAAGTGCAGGCGATGCAGCAGACGTTGAAAACAGCGATGGATTCCAAAGACGACCGGCATGTCTTCGCCTCGCTGGCCTTTCACATGCTCGAATTTCACGAGCAGGACGACACGGCGCTGCGGCTGTTGTTGTTCAGCGCGCTGGAAAAGCACGAACTGGCCGAGATGATCTTTCGCAATCACATTTCGCGCACGCACGCTCAGTTGGCCGAATACGTCAAACGGCGCATCGCCGACGGCGCGTTCCGGCGCGTCAATCCCATGCTGGCTGTGCGCGGGTTTATGGGGATGCTCATCAATCAGGTCATGCACCGCAAGTTTTTCGAGTTCGACGCGCCCGGCACGTTGGCGCAGAGCAACCGGCAGCTTGCCGAAAAATACGCCGAGTTGTTTTTGGCCGGCATCCGGCAACCCGCGCTGACAAATACTGACGAAGCAAAACGCTAGCGACCCGCTCGTGGGAATCGCAGGAGAAGGAACCGCAATGAATCACGCACCAGCTTTCAACCAGACGCTACGCCAGACCGCCGCGCATTACGCGCTGTTGTTGGCGGCCCTGGCGTTGGCGCTTTACTCCAGCGCCTGTAGCCGCAAGGCCGAAAGCGAACCCATCGCCGAAGCGGCTGGCAAAGCCGCAGCCACGCCCGCGCCGCCCGTCGAAGTCACGACCGCCGCTGCCATCACGCGCGCGCTGCAACGCGGCGTGGACGTGGTCGGCTCGTTCACTGCTGATGAAGAAGTCATCGTCTCGGCCCAGGCGCCCGGCGAACTGGCGCAACTCAACGTGGATTTCGGCAGCTTCGTGCAAGCCGGCCAGGTCATCGCCACGATTGACCAGCGCGACGCCAAACTGAGAATCGAGCAGGCCGAAGCCACGTTGAAACAAACGCTGGCGCGGTTGGGCATGCCCTCTTCCCATCAAGACGGAGCGGCCTTCGACGCAGCGCAAAATGCCGATGTCAAAGTCGCCAAAGCCCAACTCGATTGGACGAAGATGGATTTGGAGCGCGCGGCCAAGCTGGTCGAACAGGGCGACGTCTCGCGTTCGATCTTCGATCAGGCGCAGACGCAGAACAATCTGGCGCAGGCGCGCTATCAGGCCGCGATTGACGCGGTCAATCAGCAACTGGCCGTCGTCGAGCAGCAGCGTTCGGCGCTGAACCTCGCCAAAAAAGCCTTGGCCGACACCGTCGTGCGCGCGCCCATCAGCGGCGCGGTCAAAGAGAAACACACCGCGCGCGGCGCTTACCTGCCGGTCAACGGCCGCATCGTCACGCTGGTCAAAATCAATCCGCTGCGTTTGCGCGCCGAAATTCCCGAATCGTCCACCGCCGCCGTGCGCACGGGCCAGCAGATGACCTTGAGCGTGGACGCTTTTCCCAACCGCAAATTCACCGGACGCATCGTGCGCATCGGCCCGTCGCTGAACGAACAGACGCGCGCGCTGACCGTCGAGGCGCAGGTCGCCAATCCCGGCAATCTGCTGCGGCCCGGTATGTTCGCCAGGTCTTCGCTGGTCACCGCGCCCGACGCCGCCGCCGTGCTGGTGCCGAGCAAAGCCGTCGTCACCAGCGCGGGTTTGAGCAAGGTGTTCGTGATCGAAGACGGCAAAGCGGTCGAAAAGATCGTGCAAATCGGCGTGACCGACGGCGAGTTGATCGAAATCAAGGAAGGCGTGAAGAGTGGCGAAACGCTCGCCACCAGCAATCTTGACCGGCTGCAAACCGGGACGGTCGTCAAATAAAGGGTGCACCCTGGGTACGCATCGCTTCCAGCGTGCAGTCTCGGCGGCGGACGCAATGATGCCGAAGGATTTCCGCCGGTATTCATCGGTCTGCTGCCAAGTCCGCACGCTGGAAGCGATGCGTACCCAGGCGCGACGCAATTCAAACAAACGAGGAGGGAGAAATCATGCACACCAACAAAATCGCGCTCGTCACCGGCGCAAACAAAGGGCTGGGCTTCGAGATCGCGCGCCAACTCGGCCAGCAGGGCATCACCGTCGTCCTGGCCGCGCGCGACGCCGCCAAAGCGCAGACCGCCGCCGCCGCGTTGAAAACCGAAGGGCTGGATGCGCACGCCGTCAAGCTGGACGTGACCAGCGCCGCCGACATCGCCGCCTTGCCCGCGTATTTTGAAAGCAACTTCGGGCGGTTGGATATTCTGATCAACAACGCCGGGATCATGCTCGATTGGGGCGGCATCACGCCCGACGCCTTCCGGCAAACTTACGAGACGAACGTCATCGCGCCGTATTTCATCACCGAGGCGCTGCTGCCCTTGCTGAAAGCCGCGCCGGCCGGGCGCATCGTGCATCATTCCAGCATCATGGGTTCGATGTCCTTTATCGGCGGGCCCAAAAACATCCCGGTCGAAATGGTCACGCCGGTCTATTGCTCTTCCAAGGCTGCGTTGAACATGTTGACCGTCGCGACAGCGCGCAAGCTGGCGGGCACGCGCGTCAAGATCAACGCCGCGCATCCCGGCTGGGTCAAGACGGATATGGGCACCGAACGCGCGCCGCTGGAAATCCCCGAAGGCGCCAAGACCGCCGTGGCCTTGGCGTTGTTGCCGGATGACGGGCCGAGCGGCGGCTATTTTCATATGGGCGAGCCGTTGCCTTGGTAGGACGGACTTTAGTCTGTCCTGCCTGGCCCGCTGCCGCCCGATGCGGTAGGACAGACTAAAGTCCGTCCTACCAAGAGCAGGAGAAGCTATGCAGAAGTTGGCTGAAATTTGTGTCCGCCGTCCGGTCTTCGCCACGATGTTGATTATGACGCTGGTGGTGCTGGGCATGTTCTCGTACAGCCGGTTGACGGTCGAATTGTTCCCGCGCGTCGAATTCCCTTCGATCACGGTCATCACGGCGCTGCCCGGCGCCGCGCCGCAGGAAGTCGAGACCGAAATCACCGACAAGATCGAAGAGGCCGTCAACACCATCAGCGGCATCGAGGAATTGCGTTCGACCTCTTCGGAAGGCGTCTCGCTGGTCATCGTGATGTTCGACCTCGACCGCGATCTGGACGGCGCGGCGCAGGACGTGCGCGACAAGGTGAACACCGTGCTGGCGCAATTGCCGCGCGGCATTGACCAGCCCATCGTGCAAAAACTAGACCCCGATGCCGCGCCGATCATGACCATCTCGGTGGCGTCGAACCGTTCGGTGCGCGAGATGACTGAGTTCGCCGACAAGGTGTTGCGCCGCCAGTTGGAATCGGTCAACGGCGTCGGCCAGGTTTCGATCATCGGCGGGCGCAAACGCCAGATCAATGTCTTGCTGGATGGCGGCAAGCTGCGCGCTTACAACCTGACCGTCGCGCAAGTCAGCGCCGCGCTGCAAAGCCAAAACATCGAAGTCCCTGGCGGGCGCGTGGATCAGGGCGCGCGCCAGTTGACGTTGCGCACGCAAGGCCGCGTGCAGAGCAGCGCCGAATTCAACGACCTGGTCATCGCCAACCGCGCCGGTTATCCGATCAAGATCAGCGACGTCGGCCACACCGAAGACGGCGTCGAAGTCGCCGAGACCGGCGGCTTGCTGGACGACAAACAGGCGTTGCTGCTGCAAATCCGCCGCCAGTCGGGCACCAACACCGTGGATGTCATCAACGACATCAAGACGCGGTTGAAAGAATTGGACAAGGCGCTGCCGCCCGGTTACGCGCTGAACGTGGTGCGCGATCAATCCGAATTCATCCTGGCCGGCTTCCACGCGATCAAAGAACATTTGCTGCTGGGTTCGTTGCTGGCCTCGCTGGTGGTCTGGCTGTTTATGCGCAATCTGCGCGCGACGCTGATTTCGGCGATTGCGATTCCGACTTCGATCATTTCGACCTTTGCGGCGATGGAGTATTTCGGCATCACGCTGAACAAGCCTTCGATGCTGGGGTTGACGCTCTCGGTCGGCATCGTGATTGACGACGCCATCGTCGTGCTCGAAAACATCTTCCGCTACATCGAAGAGAAGGGTTACAGCGCCTACGACGCGGCCATCGAAGCGACGCGCGAGATCGGCCCGGCGGTGATGGCGACGACCTTGTCGCTGGTGGTGATCTTCCTGCCGGTCGGCTTCATGCCAAGCATCGCGGGGCGCTTCTTCAAAAGCGTCGCCTTCACGATGGCCTTTGCGATCATGATTTCGCTGCTGGTCAGCTTCACGCTGACGCCGATGCTGTCGGCGCGCGTGTTCAAAAACATGAAGGGTGGCGGCGCACACGCCAAATCAAAAGAGACGTGGCTGTCGCGCGTGCTGGATGGCAATTACGCGCGGCTGATCAATTGGTCGCTGCATCATCGCGTGATCGTTTCCTTCATCGCGGTGCTGGTGCTGGCTTCGACCGGCGTGCTGGTGCGTTTCGTGGGGACGAGCTTTTTCCCGCAAGACGATCAGAGCGAATTTGAAATCTCGGTGCGCGCGCCCGAAGGCACGTCGTTGCAGACGACGCTGGACCTCGGCAAAAAAGTTTCGGATGAGATTCGGCGGCTGCCGCACGTCGCCTACACGATCACGACCGTCGGCGACAACCAGCAACGCGAGCCGAACCTGGCGCGCGTTTACATCAAGATGACGCCGCTCGAAGGCCGCAAGCTGACCCAGTTTGAATTGATGTCCCTGGTGCGCGAACAGGCGCTGCCCAAATTCGCCGGCCAGGGGCTGCGGACGAACGTCAGCTTCGTCGCCACCATCGGCGGCAGCGGCGCACAAAACGCCGAGGTCAATTACGAATTGCGCGGCCCCGATCTGATCAAACTCAACGAATACGCGACGACGCTGCTGCAAAAGCTGAAAAGCATCCCCGGCGTCGCCGACGCCGACACCTCGCTGAGCCTGGGCAAACCCGAATTGCGCGTCCGCATTGATCGCAAGAAGGCCGCCGAACTGGGCGTCAACGTCGCCGACGTGGCGCAAAGCCTGCGCCTGCTGGTGGGCGGCGACAAGGTTTCGACCTTCAACGAAAACGGCGAGCAGTACGAGGTGCACGTGCGCGCGGCGGCAGGCTTCCGCGGCGACGCGGCAGGCATACGACAATTGAACGTGCCTTCGTCACGCCTGGGCAGCGTCGGCCTCGACAGCATCGTCACGCTCGAAGAAGCCACCGGCCCGACGCAGATCGAACGTTCCAAACGCCAGCGCGGCGTGACGCTTTACGCCTTCCTCAAACCCGGCGTCGCGCAAAGCGTCGTCATCGCCAAATTTGAAGAGGCCGCCAAATCGCTCAAGCTGCCGCCGGATTACGCCTTCGTCAAAGGCGGCAATTCAAAAGAGACGGCACGCACGGGACGCGGGTTTATCATGGCCTTCTTGCTCTCGTTTATTTTCATGTACATCGTGCTGGCGGCGCAGTTCGAATCCTTTATTCACCCGGTGACGGTGCTGCTGTCGTTGCCGCTGACGCTGCCGTTCGCGCTATTGTCGCTCTTGCTGGCGCAGCAGGTGATGACGATGTTCACGTTGCTGGGCATTCTGGTTTTGTTCGGCATGGTCAAGAAAAACTCGATCTTGCAAATTGACCACACCAACCAACTCATCGCCAAAGGCATGGAACGGCACGAAGCCTTGATCCAGGCCAGCCGCGACCGCCTGCGCCCGATCCTGATGACGACGATTGCCTTTGTCGCGGGCATGCTGCCGCTGGCCTTCAGCAAAGGCCCCGGTTCGGGCGTCAGCAGCTCGACTTCGGTCGTCATCATCGGCGGGCAATCGCTGTGTTTGCTGTTGACGCTGGTGATGACGCCGGTGGCTTATTCGCTGTTTGACGACGCGAAGAATTCGACGTTGTGGGTGCGGCTGTCAGGCTTCTTCGGCGGCATGGTCGAGGGGACGCGGCAGAAGACGGCGGAGGCGGTGTCGTCGTTGTTTGGATCGTATGGTAAGTAAAAATGCGATTCGGTTTTCAGCCCGCGAATGCGGGCGGCAGCCTAAAGCCCAGGGTGCAGCGCGTTGCGCGCGGAACCCTGGGAACATTGGCGATTGCGCGCCAAGCCCGCGAATGCGGGCGGCAGATGGTGGTCCGTCAACGAATGTCTGTCGCCCGCGTTCGCGGGCTTGGCGACTGAACATGACGCGTTCCAGGGGTTCCGGCTACGCCTTCACCCCTGGCTTTACGCTGCCGCCCGCATTCGCGGGCTAAAAGAGTGCGGTGAGGAGGACACAATGCCAAATACGGATATTTTCTATGCGGCAGTCAGAACCGGCTTAACGAAAGAAGGCTGGCAGATTACGGCGGACGCCTTCTGTGTGCCGGGCCTGGAACCATACGAGGACCCGGCGACCGCTTACACGCTGGCGGCGCAGCGTCGCGGGCGGCAAATCGTGGTGACGATCAAGCCTTTCACCGGGCCGTCGCTGCTGCACGATTTCTTCGAGGCGCTGGGCCGTTTCGTCAACTATCGTCTTTGGCTGGAAAAGCAGTCTTCCGATCAGACGCTTTATCTGGCCGTGCCGCTGGACACTTACGAAGAGTTTTTCAAACGCGGCTTGGCAAAGCTGATGGTCAAAGAAGAAGGACTAAAGCTGATGGTGTTCAGTGTTGAACGTGAGGAAGTTGTCGAATGGATAAGCTAGCGCAATACCGCCTTTGGATTCGGGAGATTCTGGAGGAGTACCACAGTTACAAACCGGCCAATCCCCAACCCTTCGTCGAGGATCAAATCATCATTGACGAAGCGCACGATCACTATCTGTTGCTGGACACCGGTTGGGAAGGCTCTAAGCGCGTCTATAGTTCGCCGCTCCACCTCGACATCAAAGACGGCAAGATATGGATTCAACGCGACCTCATTGATACGCGCGGCGGCATTGCCGGTGAACTGCTGGCGCGCGGCGTGCCCAAAGAAGACATCGTGCTCGCCTTCCACGCGCCCTACAAACGCCCGTACACTGGCTTTGCCGTGGCTTAAAAAACTATGCCGCTCTATCTGACCGAACAAGACGTGACGCAATTGCTGACGATGGACGAGACGCTCGCCGCCGTTGAAGCCGTCTTCAAATCCTATGCGACCGGCCAAGCCAGCAACGAATCGCGCCGCCGCGTGCGCGCGGGCGGCGGCACATTGAATGTGATGAGCGGCGCGGTGGCGAATATCGCCAATTTTGGTGGACACGACGGACTGCTTGGCTTGAAGGCCTACACGGTCACGCCCAACGGCTACCGCTTCTTCGTGCAGTTGTTCGAGGCGAAGTCGGGCCAACTGCTCGCGTTTCTCGAAGCCGACAAGTTGGGCCAGATGCGCACCGGCGCGGCCAGCGGCGTGGCGACGAAGTATCTGGCGCGGGCCGATGCGCGAACGGTCGGCATTTACGGCACGGGCTGGCAAGCCAGTTCGCAACTGGCGGCGGTCTGCGCGGTGCGCGACATTCGCAGCGTCAAAGTCTTCAGCCGCAAACCCGACAAGCAGGCGCAGTTTTGCGAACGGATGAAAGCCGAATTGCAACTCGACGACATCACGCCGGTCACGCAACCCGAAGCCGCCGCCGAGGCCGACATCGTCATCACGATCACTTCGGCGCGCGAACCGGTCTTGCACGGCGCGTGGCTGCAACCCGGCGCGCACGTCAATGCGGCGGGCGCAAATTCAATCTTGCGGCGCGAATTCGATGACGAGACGGTCAAGCGCGCCGCGTTCATCTGCGCCGATTCGGTCGCACAGGCCCACCTCGAAGCGGGCGAATTGATCGTGCCGATTGAAAAGGGCTTGCTCAATTGGGAAGCCGTGCACGAGTTGCGCTACGTCGTGAACGGCGATTTGAAAGGGCGGCAAAGCGACGATGACATCACGGTCTTCAAATCGCTGGGACTGGCGATTGAGGACGTGGCGGCGGCGGCGGTCGTGTACCGCAAAGCTGTTGCACAAAACGTGGGGAGGGAGCTATGAAAAATCAAAAGGCAAAAGGCAAAAGGCAAAAATCAAAAGTGATACTTGCGGCGTGTACGATGCTCATCGTTGCGGCTGGCAGCGTGTTGGCGCAAGACGCGAATTTCAAATCTCAATTATCGAATTTGAAATCCGAGCAACGTGTCGGCGTGGATAGCGCCAAGCGCCAGAACCTGACGTTGCGCGAAGCGATCACGCTGGCGCTGGAAAACAACCGCGACATCGAGATCGAAAAGCTCAATGTGCAAATGAATGAGTTCGATGTGCGCGGCGCTCACGGCGCTTACGATCCCAGCGTGAGCACGGGGTTGAATTACAGCCGCCAGACGGCGCCGGTGGCTTCGATCCTGGCGGGCGGCGACAACGGGCGGTTGACCAGCGACAGCTTGAACAGTAGCTCGTCGTTGACGCAGCGGATGATGGAACAGGGCGGCGTGTTGCAGGGCAGTTTCGACAACAAACGCGAGACGACGCAAAACCTGTTTCAAGCGCTGAATCCGACCTACACCACGTCGCTGAATTTCAGCTTCACGCAACCGTTGTGGAAGAACCGCACGATTGACGCGCCGCGCCGTCAGATCAAGATCGCCAAGAAACGCCTAGACCTTTCTGACAGCCAGTTCCGCCAGCGCACCATCGAGATCATCGCGCAGGTGCAGCGCGCCTACTGGGATTTGGTCTTCGCGCGCCGCGACCGCGAGATCAAACGTGAATCAGTCGAGTTGGCCCAGACGCAACTCCAACACAACGAACGCCTGGTCGAAGCCGGCACCCTCGCGCCCGCCGACATCATCTCGGCGCGCGTCGAATTGGAACGTCGCAACGACGAGGCCGAAGCCGCGCTCGACGCCATCCAGCGCGCCGAAAACGCATTGAAGGCGCTGATGCTGCAACCCAGCAGCGGTGAACAGTGGCAGGCCGAACTCGTCCCCGTCGAAGCGCCCCAGGTGGACAGCAACGCCGGCTTGCCGCTGGACGACGCGCTCAGACTGGCGCGCGCGAACCGCCCCGAAATGCAGCAATTCAAGCTGCGCGGCGAGATCAACAAAATTGACGCCGACTTCTTTCGCAACCAGACCAAGCCGCAAATTGATCTGGTCGCCAGCTACGGCACGATCGGGCTGGCGGGCAGCGAACGCCGCGAGACCAACTTTTTCCAAGCGTCGAATGATCTGCTTTATGGCGGTCTCAACCAACTCATCACGCGCGTGAACCAGTTGGGGCCAACGCTGCCGCCCTTGCCACCCTTTCCGGTTTCGACTGGCGGTTCGGGTGTGCCCGATTTTCTGACCGGCGGTTACGGGCAGAGTCTGGCGAATCTGTTCAAGAATCAATTCCGCACGTTTCGCGTCGGCGTAAGCGTCAACCTGCCGCTGCGCAATCGCGCGGCGCAGGCCAATCTGGGTCACGCGCTGGCCGAGAGCCGCCAGATCGAAGTCCAACGCCAGAAGCTGGAACAGGTCATCGAAGTCGAAGTGCGCAATTCATTGCAAGCGGTCGAGACGGCTAAGAAGCGCGTCGAGGCGGCCAAGAATTCGCGCGCCAACGCCGAACTGCAATACGCCAGCGAGCAGCGCAAATTCGACGCGGGCCAAAGCACCAACTTCCTGGTGCTGGATCGCCAGAATGCGTTGTCGGCAGCGCGGGGCCGCGAGTTGCGCGCGTTGACCGATTACACCAAGGCCGTGGCCGAATTGCAGCGCGCGCTTTCGACCACCTTGACCAGCAACAGCGTCGAGATTCAATCGGCGATTCCGAATCAATAACACTTAACCTGGGAGCGCAGGCATCCTTGCCTGCGGTAAATAAAAGCCGCGCAGCGTTCCTTAGCCTGAATTCGTTTATGGCGAACGCGGGAATAGGAAGCTGCGCGGCTTCTTTTATTGCAGGCAGGGATGCCTGCGCTCCCAGGGTTTGCCTTACCGCACGCGCATGGTCGGATCGCCAAACAGCACAAAGCTGTTGCGCACGTCGGCGTTGCCACTGGCGATGCGCGCGGCGGTCATCGCCTCGCCCAAGGTCTTGCCTTCGCCGAACAGCGCTTGAAACAAGGCGCGATTGAACAGCAACGCGGGTTCGGGAAAGATCAGCGCCGAGGCGCCAATCGTGCCGAACGCGCCGCCGCTGCTATCCACCAACACGGCTTCGCCCAGACTGGTCTGGCTGGGGTCGGTAAAATAGCCATTCAGACAGGTCGTCATCACGAACAGGGATTTGGCCGCATTGTTCAGCGCGGGCGCATCTTGCGAACGCAGCAAGCCGTCACCCGTCCAGACTTGGGTCGAACCGTGCCCCAGCCAATTGACCACCAGCGGCGTAGCTTGATTGATGCTGTTGACGATCAGCGCGCGCACTTGATCGGGCGTACCATCCTCGCGGCCAATGAATTGTTTGGTCATCAAGGCGGGCAGCAACGCGGCGAGCCGGTCATTTTCGGCCCGGAAATCCAGCCCCGGTTGCGCGCGGTCTGAAACCAGCAACGCCCCGCGCGGCGTGGCCGTGGGATTGAAGCCGCTGATTTTGGCGACCAGCGCATCGGCTTGCGCGGGCGTCCGCACAGGCAACCGGCCCAGCGCCAGTTCGGGCAAGGCGTCGTCATCCGCATCCACAAACCAATTGTCGAGCGCCGTTTCAAAAAAGAAGGTCGCCCCCAATTTGGTGGGCACGAAATCGAAATCGCCCAGCCCCAAATAGTTGCGCGGATCGTGCGTGGCGTCGCCAATAAAGAGCACATACTTCGGCGGGCGCGACCAGTTGGCGCGGGCGTGGGTCAACAAATCTTTGACGGCCTCTGGCTGGCGCGTGCCACAAGCGAATTCATCATAGGCGTCTTCCACATCCACCACGGCGACGCGCATTGCGCTCAAGCGGCGCAGGGCGGCCAGACGCTCGGCGGCGGCGCGGAAATTGCGCTGCGTCACGATCACGAAATCGGCGGCGTTGGTCGTGGCGCGCCAATTCGAAGGCTGGTTCAGCGTCAGCCCCGCGACGCGTTCCAACCGGTTATCGGCGAGCGCCAGATAGCTGCCACCCGCTTCGCTTTGCAGTGCGAAGCCAAAGCCCGTGCCTGACGGTTGCACTTTCACCAGCAATTCGCGCCCGCCCGCCGCCGCGCCGCTGACTTCCAACACGCGAATGTTCGGCGTGCTGAAGCCGTTGATGAAGGCCGCCTGCCCCGCGTTCAAGCTGAAATTCAGGGCATCGTTGTCGGCGGTATAACGGCGCGGATAACGCAGCCGCACGACTTCAATCAAGCTGATGTCGCCGCCGCCAGCAATCGAAAAGAGGCGGATGGCGTTCGCCCCATCCAGCAGCCAACTTAGCGGCAGGCTAAATGTGGCGACGTGGCGCGCCTGGCCCGTGAAATAACTGGGCGCAGCGGCGTGGCCGTTGACTTCGACCATGACCGTGTGCGCTTGCATGGTCACGCCCTGCAAGGTCAGTTCGAGTTGGGCTGTCCCCGCAGTTGAATTATTGAGCCAGCGCGTGTTTAACGTTTGTACAATCGCGTTGTTGCTGACGACCGGGCCGAACCAGTTTTCAGCCTCACCGTTGAACAGGCCCGAAAAATAAACGCTGCGGTCTTTGCGTTCGACGGTCGCGCCAAAACTGGCCGTGTTGAGGGTGCCGGCATTTTTGGCCTGCCGCTCATCAAGGCGCAAGGCGTCGTTGGTTGCCAGCGTGTTTGCCACCAGCCAGTACACGCGCGTACCGGTCGAGGGCAAATCGTTGCCGCGCCCATAAAATTCCAGCGCTTCCACGCGATTGCCTTTGCCGGCGGTTTTGATGGGCACTTCGCTGCCATCGGCATAGAGCCGCAACAACGCCGGGCTGACGTTGGGATTGAAGCCGCTGGCCGTCAGTTCCGCCGCTGTCACGCGATACCAACCTGTTTTAGTCACGGCCAGCTTGGCGGCTTTTTCATTCGGCACGGTCGTCCAGGCTGAGGCGCCCGCCGTGGCTTGCGCCCGCAACCATTGCGCAGCACCGCCCGCCTGCCAAGCGCCGGGTTCGCCCTTCAGGGCAAGACCCAATGAGTTTTCCGTTTCGGCTGCACCGGCCCATTCGCGTTGTACAGCGGGTCGAACCTCGGCATTGATTTCAGCCAGCAACCGCGCATTCACTTGGTCTTTTTCGCCGAACCCGCGTGCCTCACCCTTGCCTTTGCGCTGCGCATAGACTGGCCCGTGCCAGCGCGCCGCGCCGCTCAACTCCACGACTTCGAGCCAATAACCTGTGCCCGTGCCGCCTTGCCTGTCATGCCAGGAATAAGACTGGCCCGCCATCAAAACGCCGTTTGCGCCCGTCAACAGGGCCGAACCGGCAATCAATGAAGGATTGATGCGCAAGCGTTCGCCAGCCTCATCGCGGTACACATTGAAACCAAGAATGTCCGCTTCGTAACCCGTGCGCCAGCGCAATGTCACGCCCACAAAGGCGCGCCTGTTCGCGTTGGCTGACTCGTTGTTTTCATGGGTGACGGCATCGAATTCCATCAGCCTTACTTCAAGGCGCGCCGCGTTGCGAGCTCGGTCATCCTGCCTGGCGCGGTTTTGACGTGACTGCGGCTTTTGCGCTTGGACAAGCGTGCGCCACCAACGCCCACCGGCACTGGCCAGCAAACCGGCGACCAGCAAAATCACAAGACCGGCAAGGTAACGGCCTTGCCCGGCGCGCTGACCGGCTGGCGGCAAAGAGGCAAACTCGGGGTGCAACATTTGGCTACTCCTCTGCTGGAATCAGCGCTACGCACAGCGTTACGCGCACGACGAGCGCGCCTTGCTTGAGCAGTGCTGTGCACAACCGTTTGGTTATGGCAACAGCACGCACAAAGCCAAGGCCGCGCCGTTCAGGCGTAACGCCAGCGCATTGCGCTAGTTCATAACAAACCAGTGCCGGTTCTGGTCTCAGTTGTTTCAGTTTCGCTGGATGAATAAAGGAAGGCTCAGAGGACTTGTCCGGCAGCAGCTTGACCGTTCACCAACATCCGATCCAAAACACCCTGGCACCCTGGCACACCCTGGCACACCTTGGCTCGCCGGCAACAATCGGGGCACCGTCGTTGCACTTCCGTTCGTTATGCGAGGAATCTCGCCCGCACAGGCTTATACCACATGTGCCGCAATTGAACATCCGTGGATGAGTGCCGCCCCGTGATTTTTTTCAAAGGTCTGCACGCGCGGCCGAGCAGGCCAGCGCCACACCGGGCGCAGCGTTCAATAGAGCGCCGCCAGGCCCGGCGGCGTGTGGGTTCAATGTCATTGGCCTAAAAGCGGGCCTACGTGCTTTTCGGCATAAACGACTCGCCCGCTGCGCACTCCGTGTGGCCGCAAGGGCAACTCAACTCGATGTCGTGTTCGGCGACTTCGCATGCTTCACAGCAAAAGCCGCTGCTCAACTCCGCCGGGCAATGGCACGCCGGGTTTCCGCATTTGTCGGTGGGTTCTGACATTTGTTCCTCTCGGCCAAATCAACCACGGGGGACGCCGGGAGCACAGGGGGCGCCAAAACAGACTGTTTGATTCCCCCGCGTGCCCCGCGTGGTTTGGCCCCCGTGGTTTGGCCCGTTTGGCAAAGCTGTGTTCAATCGCGTTGCCACCAGACGTGCGCCAGTTTGTTCTCGTGCGAAAAGTCGTAGCGCACCGTGCCGTCATATGCTTTTTCCAGCGCGTGGCCCAGCCGTTGCGCCAGATGCTCAGTCGTCGTCATAACGGTTAGCTTGCCTGCCTCGCTTTCGTCCCAGCCCATGATGCGCGCCAACGGATTGTCTGTGGCGGCGCGTTCGGCTTCGCGCGTCAACAGCACCTCCAACTCCTCGCGGTGCGCGCCCAGGAACTGACCGGAAAGATGCACGTAACCGCTTGGCCGCGCCGCTTGCAGCGCTTTGCAGGCCGGGCAGACCGTGGTTTGCGCGGGCCGGAAGTGCGGATGTTTGGCGCTCGCCTGTGCGGGGTCGGATTTGCTCCAACGCTTGTCCGCGTATACGTTGCCGCAATTGGCACAGACCGCGGGCTCCTTCAGCCCGCGCGGCGGGCGATGTTCGCCCGCTTCGTGGTCAACGCGTTTGGTGAAGGTCTGGTTGGTGTAACGTTTGTGGTTTTGCATAAATCCTCGCTTTCAAACCCGCACGACTTCGACCGAACAATGCGCGCGCGCGGCCACCGTCGCCGACACGCTGCCCAGCAGGAAGCGATCCACGCGGCCATGTTTCTTGGCGCCGACAAAGATGCAATCGGCTTCCCACTGCTCGGCCTGCGCAATCAGCAGTTGTTTCGGGTCGCCGACTTCAGCAACCGTGGTGACGGTCAATCCGGCGGCGCGCAATTTGGTTTCGGCCTCGGCGACGACGTGGCGGATGCGATCGCGTTCGTCCTGCAGCCATTGCGTGACGCTGCCGGCATAGGGCTTCAGCAAAAGCTCGCGCAACGTGCCGTGAATGGATTCCGCGACGATCAGTACCAGCCAGACCGCTAAGGCTCTGGAAAAGAGTGTTTGCATGGTTCGTTCCACTTGTATGACAAATCCGCGTGTTACCAGAAAGACCATTGCGGCAGACGCGAGCCAAGCCAAAGTAAAGCCGGATGGCAAGATTGACGACAGCACTCGCATAGGCCGTGCTCCAATTTCGCCCACGCCCCACCGCCCGCCGCGCAACGCGGTTTTGTAACGCAAACCCTGCACCGCGCCGGGCTTCAGCTAGACCGTCGTTCCCAGCAAATGGATGAGAACATGCAAGACCAAAATAATGACCACGGCGCTGCGCAGTAATGCGCTGTTCATACGCCCCTCCTCGGTGGTGGTTAGGAGCAAACCCCGCGCCGCTGGCTGGGCTGCGTGCTTTCGCGCAACCGCGCGGATTTTTCCGGCTTGCTGAGTGAAGCGATTTGACTCCGACGCCGTAGCCCGCTGTCAATTTCCCTTTTTCCCTGCGCAACTTTCCGCATTCGTCCGGGCGGTATGCCCTTTGCAGTTCTGCGGCTGGAGGGTTGCGATGAAGCTTTTATTGACGACCGAGGGTTCGGCACAGGCAATGGCCGCCCTGCACCTCGCCGCGCGGTTGAAATCGGGCAGCGCACGGTCTTGACCGCCGAGGTCTTGCAGGGCTTGAAAGAAGGCGACGTCATCGTCACGCATCCTGCAAATAATCTGGCCGAAGGCAGCCGCGTTGAACAGGTTGTTGCGGGGTAACTGCTCAGCCCATGCCAGCGCACGTCGGATACCAGCGCTGGCGCACATTGACGGCACGCCCGAACTGCTTCCTGCGTCCTGACGAGGTCTCTTAAAAAGGCGTCAGGACGCGGTAATCAGCAATGAGTCGGTCTCCTTCGTCTGCATTGTCCGAGTGCGCGAGCCGCAGCAGGCTACCTGGGTTCGCCAGACTGAGCAGTTACTACTCTGGCAATTAAGCCGCTTGAGAGAAAGGGGACGCCACCACGTAGTAACGACTTTAGTCGTTGGGTGTTGCGGCCAGGACTGAACGATTGACTGCCGCATCCAGCACCAGCAGGCTGACGTTGCGCTTGAACAGGCTGCCTTGATTGGTCAGGCTATGGCGGCCCAGCAACAACTCGGCGGAATCCACAATGATCCACCTGGTATGACAGCCGCGTATTTCGGCGAACTATTGCCCCAACGCAAATTTGACGAACCCGCCCATATCCAATTTGTCAGTCAAGCCCAGCGGGCTTTGGGCGGGCGTCCAATTGGGATCAAGCGAGAGGAAGGCTTGGTTGTCGCCCGAGAGCAAACCCAGGAAGACTTCGGCCACGATGCGCGCGCCGACCGAGCCGAGCCGCGCGCCGAACGATTTACCGGGCTTGTCTTCGGGATTGCTGTGTTTGGCTGGTTGCAATTCGCCTTCGCGCAAAATGTAAAACCAGAGCGGCGTAGCTTGTTCCAACTGCGCCACTGCGGTTTTAGCTTTTTGCCAGCGCGCCACTTTGGACAGGGGCTGGCCGTCCGGCCCCTTTTCGTTTTCAGACGCCGTGAAGAGCTTGGCGGCGACGTAACTGCCGAGATGTGGCGGCAATCCCGCCAACTGCATTAACGACCAACTTGTCGCGTCCACTTCATCTACGCTGACGGCGCGCCAGACTTGGGTGCCTGTGAGCGGCGGCAAGCCCATCTTGCGCGCGGCATCCTGGCCGCTGGGCAGTCCGAGCGACACACCGCGTTGCAGGTTGCGAAAGGCGAGGCTGTGAAAGTGCGGGCGCGCGGCATCAGTCGGCACTGCGCCAAAGACATTCAACAGTGCCAGCGGTTCGACCAGCTTGGTGTCAATCTTGTAGCTCGGCTGCGGGCCGAACTTGCCTTTCTTGCCGTTGGGCAAAGTGATTTCAAGCGGACCCAAGCCGTCGAAGAAAAAGCGCCAATCAATGACGAAAGAAAAGGGCTTCACGCCAGCGGGCCAGTCAGTGGCTTTGGGTTGGAGCGGGTGAAAACCATTCAGATTGGGTTCGCTCGCGTCGAAAATCGGCACGCGAAAAGGCGTGTCTTCACCCTCTTTACGGTCACGGAAGGGATCGCGCTTTTTCAATTCGTCTTCATTCAAATGGTAGCTGGGGCGCACCATCGAATGGCCGAAGCGATAGACCGCGCCGGAAAATTCCACGGGCATAAACGGTTCGTCTTCCCAATGATAAAAGCGCAAGTTAAGACTGGGCAGCTTGCCTTTGGCGGCTTTGCTCAACTCGTCGCCGCTGGCGGCGTATTCTTCCGGCGCAAGAATATCGTTGACGACGGCGGTTCCCGCGATGCGTTTGAGAAAGTCGTGAATGACCACCCATTGATAATGCCAGCGTGTGGTGCGTTGCGCGGCGGCAAACAGCGCTCCGCCAGACAAGCCGGTCTGCGCCAGCTTTTTTAGAGCTTGGTTGTGAAAGCGGATGAAGACGATCTGCAACTGCGAGATGATGCGATTCTCGTCGTTGCGCGGATCGCCGATGATGGCGCGTCCTTTGGCGTTGCGCGGCAGGTCATCAACGAGGCCTTCCAACAAGGTCATGCCATCTTCGTCATGCAGATAAGGTTGCTCATCTGGCCCACGTCCATAGACGCTATCCAGATCGAAGCGCGGCGTGCGGAAATCAACCAGCGCGTCGGGGTCGTTGGCGCGCTCCAGGCTCG
>JANOWX010000948.1:0-2435 GCA_031418175.1 Acidobacteriota bacterium
GCCTCACACCGTAAACCGAGTTGCAAACCGACCTAACGACAAACTCAGCGGCTTATCGGATTGCCGCCTTCGGAGTCTCCGGCAAGCTGAGCGCCACCAGCCGCCCATCCGTCGTGCCGAGCACGATGTATTGCTTGCCGCCCGCGAGATAGGTCATCGGATTGCCCGTCGGGATCGCCGGCAGCGCGATTTCAGCCACAACTTTCCCCGTCGCCTTGTCGAAAGCGCGCAACACGTTCGCGCCGCCGCCAGCACGTCCGCCACGCCCGCCGGCGCCTTGACCGACGAACAACAGCGTCTTGGTGAGCAACGGCCCGCCGCCGCCCGCGCCCACCGGCCCGACATCCTTGCCGACGATCTCGCTGAACTTTTGTCGCTGGCCGTCGCCGTGCGGAATCATCCAGGCGTGCTCGCCCGTGTTCAGGTTGATTGCCGTGATGCGGCCGTAAGGCGGTTTGAAGAGCGGCAAACCGCGCGGCCCTTCCAGCGAACCGCCAATCGCCGCGCCACCGCGCACGTAATTGAAATTGGAACGCGCCGGATCGGGTTTGATCAACTTGACCACAATCGGCGCGCTGATTGACGGGATGTAGAACATTCCTGTCTGCGGATCGAAGGCCGCGCCCCACCAATTGCCGCCGCCCGCCCAGCCCGGCAGGTTGATCGTGCCTTTCTCAGTCGGCGGCGTGAAGAGTGGGCCATAGTCATACTTCTCCAGAATCTGCTTCGCCTCGGCGCGCAGCTCCGGTGTGAAATTAATCAGGTTCTCTTCGGTTGCGCCTTGTAATTCAAACGGCGCGGGCTTGGTCGGAAAGGGTTGCGTCGGCGCAGTGCGTTCGCCCGGCACTTTGGATTGCGGGACTGGGCGCTCTTCAATCGGCCAGACGGGTTTGCCGTTGGCGCGGTCAAAGACCCAGGTGAAGCCGGTCTTGGTGATCTGGGCGACGGCTTTGATCGTGCGGCCATTGGCCCCACTACCTACTTTGATTTCGCAGAGCACCGGCGCGGCGGGCAGGTCGTAATCCCACAAGCCGTGATGCACGGTTTGGAAATGCCAGACGCGCTTGCCGGTCTTGGCGTCCAGACAGACCAGCGATTCGGCGAAGAGGTTGTTGCCCAGCCGGTGCCCGCCGTACCAATCGTTGGTCGGCGTGCCAAAGGGCAGGTAAACGTAGCCCAACTCTTCATCGGCGCTGATCAAGGTCCAGACGTTGGTGTTGCCGGTGTAGCGCCACGAATCGTTTTCCCAGGTCTCGTTGCCGTATTCGCCCGCTTGCGGGACGGAATGGAAAATCCAAAGCGGCTTGCCGGTGCGCACGTCGAAGGCCTGGATGTCGCCGCGCGGCGCTTCCTTGTTAGTCGGGCCGTCGGAGATCGAAGCGCCGACCATCACCACATCGCGGCAGATCACGGGCGGCGAACTGACCGCGTAGTTGCGCGCATTGACGGCGTGCGGGATCGCTTTCGCCAGGTTGAGCTTGCCTGCTTCGCCAAACTCGGCGCCGGCCTTGCCGGTCTTCGCGTCAATGGCCCAGAGGTAGGCGTCGCCGGTGCCGATGAAGAGGCGTTCCTGCCGTCCATCCGTCCAATACGCCACGCCGCGATGAAGGTAGCCCAGATTGGTGGGGCGTCCGGTCTGGTAGGCTTCAGGGTTGAAGACCCAAATCGTCTCGCCCGTCTGCGCGTTGATGGCGGCGACCTGGCTGAGCGCCGTGCTGACGTAAAGCGTGCCGCCTACCATCAGCGGCGTCGCTTCAAACCCCATGATGCCGGCCAGCGTGCGATTCTCTTTTTGCAAGGGCAGGTCGGGCGAATCCCAGCTCCAGACGGGCTTCAAGGTGGCGACGTTGTCTTTGTTGATTTGATCGAGCGGGGAATATTTGGTGCTGGCGTTGTCGCCGCCCCAGAAACGCCATTCGCCGACGGGCGCGCTCTTCCGCTGTTGCTGCGGGCTGCCCGGCGCGACCGGCTGAGCGCCGCCGCCGCCCAGCAACAGACACCCAATCAGCCCAATAAGAATAATCGAGCGAATCATGTTTCCTCCGGAAATCTAGTACTCCATCAAGCTGAAAATGAGGGATGTAGGGCGGGATTTAATCCCGCCCTACATCCCGGCTGCGCTCTCAGCATCCATCAGTTACAGCTTGATGGAGTACTAGTCAGCACACGCGAGATGGGGACGCTTTTATTTCGGCAGATCGTGCGCGTTGATGAACGCGACGACGCTGGTGACGTACTCTTTCGGAATGTAGGGCGCGGCAATCGCCGTCAGGTGCGATTTGCCGGGCAGCACGACATTGGTGAAGTTGCGCGCCTCGCGCCAGAGCCGGTGGGTCTTGGCGTTGGGGCGGTCAAATTCGCCGTTGATCGCCAGAATGGGAATGTTCAGCTTGGTCAGATCGAGCGCCGGGCCGGCAGGGCGCGCGACGGCGTTG
>JANOWX010000949.1:0-4958 GCA_031418175.1 Acidobacteriota bacterium
GCTTGAATCATTGACGGAGGTGGGCGGAGTCACGGAGCTCCGCCCACCTCCGTTTTTTCTGCGCCTTGCCCCTGCTTGTCTCAAACCGCCTGGCGCGCTATGTTCTCAGCGGCGCGCAGCTAGCGCGTCAACGACCCGACGCCAAAGGAGAACAAGCATATTCCCACCATCGAAGGCAAAACGCTGGGCTTGAAACCCAGCCAACTCAAACGGCTCGAAAAGATGTATCAGCGCCGTTTGCCGCCCACTGAAATCATCACCGCCGAATTCGCCCGGCAACTGACCGAACTCTCGCACGAGATCGGCCGCCAGATCGGCGTGCTGGTCAACCGCAAAGGCTACGTCGAACACGTCGGCGGCGACGCCACGCAAATCGTCTTGCCCGTGCTGGAGCGCGCGCGCCTGGGCCAAGCGCGTTTCAACGGCCTGCGTTGTTTGCACACGCACCTGCGCGGCGAAAAGCGTTTGACGCAGGACGATCTGACCGACTTGGCGCTGTTGCGGCTCGATCTGATGGCCGCGATTGATGTGGATGAAAAGACCGGCCTGCCAGGGTTGGCGGCCTGGTGTTCGTGTTGCGCCAGCGCCAGCGTGCTCAGCGTAAGCATTGCCAGTGCCAGTCCGCCTGCAAAGAAATGGTTGATCTTCATAGTTTGACTCCCTTGAATAAGCTGTTACGTGGTCGGAAAGGTGTGTCCCTTCCTGCCCGCTCAAACTACGCAATGAGTGCGGCAATTGTATTTAGGCAGGTCTCAAATTTCTCTCAAAGAATTCTCAAGCGCGCGAACGCTGCCTGGAAATAGTGCTACAACACGAACTTGAAGTCTCCAGCGGCAATTGCACCACTTCCGCCTGCACACTATCATCGCCGCACCCTGGCCGGAAATCCGGCGCAGCTTCAAAAAACACCATTGGCACACAACCGCAGGCGCAACAGCGCCTGTGCAACCGATCCCGATGCAAATTCGCGTGACCTCCATTCTTGGCAGTACCTCAATTCAAAGCGGCCTGGCGAACTGGCGCAACGGGTTGGCGGTTTGCGTTTTAGGCTGGCTGTTGTGCGGCACGGCGCGGGCGCAATACCGTTTTGACCATTGGACGGCGGACAACGGCTTGCCGCAAAACTCCGTGCGCGACATTGTGCAGACGCGCGATGGCTATCTCTGGTTGGCGACCCTTGACGGATTGGTGCGCTTTGACGGGGTGCGCTTCACGGTCTTCAACAAGGGCAATTCACCCGGCATCATCAGCAACCGTTTTTTGCAGCTTTACGAGGATGGGCAGGGCGCTCTGTGGGCCAGCACAGATAGCAGCGGATTGACGCGACTGCGGCAGGGCCGCTTTACCACCTACACCACTGCGCACGGCTTGCCTGACAACATCATTCGCAACCTGGGCGGCGATGGGCAGGGCAATCTGCTGATGTTCTGTGGCGCGAAGCTGTGGCGTTGGGCCGAGGAGCGCTTTCAGCCTGTGGCTATGGTGTCGCTGCCAACGGGAAAGCCGGCAGCGCTGGAGCTGTTGCAACATCTCGCCTTTGGGAGCGCAGACCAGACGTACTCGTTTGTTAGCGCGGGGCAAGGGCGCTCATTGAAATGGGCTGATCATTCAGGTTCCTTAGGCGCGCCGCTGCAGGATCGTCAGGGCCGCATCTGGTTTGGGTCACATGCTGGTTTGTATGCCGAAACGCATGGACAACTGACGCGCAGCCTGGTACTTGGCAAAGAACTGGCGCAACGACCGACCTGGCTGGTGGCTGGGCGGCAGCCGTTACAGGCCTTAACCAGCAACGCCGATGGCGGCCTCTGGCTCACCGACATTGAGACGCAGCAACGCCAGCTTGTCGCACAACTGCCGCCTGAAAGCCTGGGTGGGTTCGCCGCCGGAGAGGGGGAGCTTTTTACGGTGTATGGTGATCGCGAAGGTAATCTCTGGCTGGGCACGCTGCACAATGGTTTGTACCGCCTGCGCAAACAAGTGGTGACGAACTATGGCCGTTCGCAAGGATTGACCAAGGGCGAGATCTATCCGATCTATGAAGATCGCGCTGGCACATTATGGATTGGGAGCGTGGGCGGGTTGTATCGTCATCAGGACGGCGTGTTCACGCTATATCCGCGGAGTCCACTTCCCATTGATAATTCCATCTTTTCCTTATTTGAGGATCGCGTCGGACGTGTCTGGGCCAACGGGCGGGAGCGAATTGTTGACGGGCGTTTGGTGCGCGTACCCACGGCGGAAGTTTTGCCGCCGGCAATGGGCAACTGCTGGACCATGTACGAAGACCAGGAGGGAGCGTTCTGGTTCGGCACTGAGCGCGGCGTGGCGCGCTACAAAGATGGCGAGCGAACCCACTTCACGACCAAAGACGGACTGGCTGGTGATGATACCAAAGTCATTCTTGGCGATGGCGCGGGCGGCCTCTGGCTGGGCAGCTACGGCGGCCTGACGCATTTCAAAGACGGACGCTTCACCGCCCGGACCGAAACGGACGGCTTGCCGGGCAGTACTGTGCGGGCGCTCAGACAAGACAGCGATGGCGCGTTGTGGATTGGCACGTATGACAGCGGGCTGGGACGCTTCAAGGAGGGCCGGTTCACGCGCTACACGACGAAGGAGGGACTCTTTGACAACGGCGTGTTTCAAATCCTGGCGGACGACTTCGGCTGGCTGTGGCTGAGCTGCAATCGCGGCATCTATCGCGTGCGCAAACAGGAACTGGATGATTTTGCCGACGGGAAAATCCGCACGCTCACGTCGGTCTCGTTTGGCAAGAGCGACGGGATGGAAAACGTGGAATGCAACGGCGGGCGCTGGCCGGCGGGCATCAAGGCGCGCGACGGCAAGCTCTGGTTTCCGACGATGGGCGGCGTGGCCGTGATTGACCCGGCGACCGTCACCACGAATGTGCAACCGCCGCCCGTCGTGATCGAAGCGGCCCGGATTGACAATCAGGCGGTGACAACAGAACTCCTCCAATCCGCCCTCCGTAATCCAGCCGCCGCATTGCAGCTTGCGCCCCAGCAAAACAACTTCGAGATTCAGTACACGGCGCTGAGTTTTATCAATGCTGAAAACCTGAAATTCAAATACAAGCTGGAAGGTCAGGATCCCGACTGGGTGGAAGCCGGAACACGGCGCACGGCGTATTATTCGTATCTGCCGCCGGGCGATTATACGTTCCGTGTCATTGCCGCGAACCGCGATGGTGTCTGGAATACAGCAGGCCAAAGTTTGCGCGTCCGCGTGCTGCCAGCGTTTTATCGCACGTGGTGGTTTCTGACCTTGACGACACTGGCCCTGAGTGGCGCAGTGTTCAGCCTTTTCAAATATCGCATCAATCAAGTGGAACAACAGCAGGCCGCCCAGCAAGCCTTTGCCCGTCAATTGATCGAATCGCAAGAAGCCGAGCGTCAACGCATCGCCGCCGAATTGCACGACAGTCTGGGCCAACACCTGCTGGTTATCCGCAATCGTGCGGCGCTCGGCGAACGCGCGGTGCAAGACCCGGTTCAGTCCAGAAAGCAGTTTGACGAGATCACGGTTTCGGCCACGCAGGCCATCAGCGAAGTCCGCGCCATCTCGCAGAATCTGCGCCCGGTCAATCTGGACCGGCTGGGACTAACGGCAACAATTGAAGAGATGGTGGAAAAGGTCGCCGCTTCATCCGGCATACAGCTTTCCGCCGACATCGAAGCGTTGGAAAACGGCTTGCTCACCAAAGAGCAGGAGGTCAATTGTTTCCGCATCGTTCAGGAGAGCCTCAACAACATCGTCAAACACGCGCAGGCGACGAAAGCCTACGTCGAACTATGGCGCGCAGACGGCGCGTTGCTCCTGACGGTGCGCGATAACGGTCGCGGATTCGCGGCAGAAGCGGCGAGCAATGGGGCGGCGCGGGGCCTGGGGTTGACGAGCATTGCCGAACGCGTGCGGATTCTGGGCGGCACGCACACCATCAAAGCGGCGCCGGGCGAGGGGACGACGCTCGACCTCAGGATTCCTCTCGTTACTCCGAAAGGCGGGAAAGAATGAGTCATGAAATTACGGTGCTAATCGCCGACGATCACCCGATCTTCCGCAAGGGTTTGCGCGAGATCATCACCGCCGAGCCGAGTTTGAAATTGGTGGCCGAAGTGGAAGACGGCGCGCGCGCGCTGCAGGCGATCCGCGCGCAGTTGCCGCAGGTCGCGGTGCTGGACGTGGACATGCCGCAGCAAGACGGCATCACGGTGGCCCGCACAATCAAGGAAGAGGGCCTGCCCGTGGCTGTCGTCTTGTTGACGATGCATCGCAACGAACGTTTCTTCAACGCGGCGCTTGATCTGGGCGTCGAAGGCTACGTGCTGAAAGATAGCGCCGTCAGCGAGATTGTGTCTGCCATCCGCGCAGTCAGCACGGGGCAACGTTTTGTGACGCCCTTGCTGACGGATTACCTGCTCAACCGCTATCAGTCCCAGGCGGCAGCTCGGCGGCAAACCGGCTTACCCGCGCTCACCGAAGCCGAGCGCCGCATCTTGAAATTAATCTCCCAATACAAATCCAGCCAGGAAATCGCCGACGAGCTTTTTATCAGCGTCCGCACCGTAGACCGCCACCGCGCAAATATCGCTAACAAACTCGACCTCAAAGGCGCGCACGCCTTGCTGCACTTCGCGCTGAAACATCAGGGCGAGCTTTAGCTTGAACCATCAAGGATTGGTTGGGGCAGTGCTGCGTCCTTGCACCTTGTCATTCCCAAAATTTCGCGCCGCGTGAATCTTCTTCGTCGCCTAGCGACGGCTGACTTTAGCCGTGGGTTTCAACCCCTTGTCATTACCCAAATCTTTTGCGTTTGCGCGTATCGGTTTGGCAAGTGCTTTATTCACTCAACTTCGGGGCTTGGCGCAATGAGGACTTTTCGAGAAGCTTTTTGCTTTTCCCTGACCATAAGTCCTTTAGATTCGCCTCAAATCCCC
>JANOWX010000950.1:0-2396 GCA_031418175.1 Acidobacteriota bacterium
CCTGCCGGTATTGTTGCGTCTGTCGTCAAGTCTGCACGCTGGAAGCGCTGCGTACCCAGGTATCATTTTGTTTCAGATTGCATTCATGCCGCTTCGCGCGGCTGGACGAGCCAACTCGACTTTGGGCAGGTCGGGCGTGAAATCTTCGCCCGGGTTGATGAATTGGTCGCGCTCGAATTTGTACTGCTTGTCGTAAAGCTGTTTGTAGCGGCCCTGTTTGGCCAGCAATTCGTCGTGTGTGCCGCGTTCGACGATTTCGCCGCCTTCGAGCACGAGGATTTGTTCGGCGCTGCGAATGGTCGAAAGGCGATGCGCGATCACAAACGTCGTGCGTCCTTGCCGCAATGAATTCAGCCCTTCCTGAATCATGGCCTCGCTTTCGCTATCCAAACTGGAAGTCGCTTCGTCGAGAATCAAAATTTTCGGATCGGCCAGCAAGGCGCGCGCGATGGCGATGCGCTGGCGCTGCCCGCCCGAAAGTTTGACGCCGCGTTCGCCCACGATGGTTTCGTAGCCTTGCTCGAAGCCTTTGATGAATTCGTCGCAATGGGCGATGCGGCTGACGGCTTCGATCTCGGCGCGCGTGGCGTGCGGGCGCGAGAAGCTGATGTTTTCGGCGACGGTGCCGTCAAACAAAAAGTTGTCTTGCAACACAACGCCGAGATGGCTGCGGTAATCGTGCAGCTTCAGCGTTTGTAAATCGCGCCCGTCCAGCTTGATCTGGCCCGAGAGCGGCTGATTGAAATTCATCACCAGACTGATGAGCGTGCTCTTGCCCGAACCGCTGGAACCGACCAGCGCCGTCGTCGAACCGGCGGGCGCGGTGAACGAAACGTGCTTCAACACAGGCGTTCCCGCGTTGTATTCAAAACTCACATCCTCAAATTCAAGCTGGCCGTGCATTTCGCCGAGCGCGGCTTTCTGCGCGTCCTCTTCATCCTCGGTCGTCATATTCAGGATTTCGCGGATGCGGTCGAGGCCGGCAAAGGCTTCGGTGATTTGGGTGCCAATCGCGGCCATTTCGATCACGGGCAGGGCGAGCAGGCCGGTGAAGAGCAGATACATCACCAAATCGCCCAGCGTCATCTCGCCCGCCAGCACGGCATTGCCGCCGACGTAAATCATAACCAAGCCGATCACACCGATCACGATTGAGGCGAATGAACTGGTCGCCGAGACGCCGGTCATGGATTTGGCGATGTTGCGGAAGAGGCGATGCGCGCCTTTGGCAAAGACGATCTCTTCGCGCTTTTCAGCAGTGTAGGCTTTGACGATGCGGATGCCGCCGAGCGATTCGGCCAGCCGCCCGGTCAATTGGGCCTGAATCTCGCCGCGTTCGCGGAACAGCGGGCGCAGGCTGCTAAAGGCGTAGGCCAGCGCGCTGCCGAAACCAAGCAGCACGACAATCGTTACTGAAGTCAGCTTCCAATTGAGATAAATCAGCACGCACAAAGCGAAGGCGGCCGTCACGATGCTGCCGGTGAGTTGCACCAGTCCGGTGCCGACCAGATTCCGTATGCCTTCGGCGTCGTTCATGATGCGCGCGATCAGCTTGCCCGTTTGCGTCGAATCGAAGTAGCGCACGGGCAGATGCGCGATTTTCGCCATCACGCGTTTGCGCATGTCTGTGATCGCGCGTTGCGCCGCGACGCCCAACAATTGCGAAAGCGTAAAAGTCGTTGCGGCCTGAATCACCGTCGCGCCCGCGGCGGCCAAGGCAATCCACGGAATCAGGCTGCCGTTGCGTTTGCCGATCACTTCGTCAACCAGCCACTTCGATGAGGTGGGGAGCACCAATCCAACCGACCGGTTGACCAGCATCAAGACGCCGCCCAGCAACAAGCGCCAGCGATGTGCTCTGACCAAAGCCTTGGCCTCAAGCATCGCCTCGGAGGTCGCAAATGGCTTTTTCTTTTTTTCGACTTTGTTTTCTTCAGGCATAAAGCTCCCGCAATGGTGGATTGCCGTCATTGGATAGGAGACGGCAACCGCACGTAACGATAGCGTACAACTCGGTTATTTTTCTAAAGTGAATGACTGGCGGGAAAATGGAGTGCCTTGAGAGAAGTTTTGAGGGCGGGTAGTGGGTCTCGAACCCACGACCTCTAGAGCCACAATCTAGCGCTCTAACCAACTGAGCTATACCCGCCACAAACCGTATTGATATGTCAAAGCTTGTTTTATGAAGGCGCCATACTACTGATCGAACTTGGGGTCGTCAAGCTGGGACGGTACCGCGCGCGTGAGCAAGCGGCGCCTCAACCTTACGTCAATGGCCGAACCACCAAACTGCCGCTTGCTCACGCGCGCGGTACCGTCCCAGCTTGACGACCCCAAGTTCGATCAGTAGTCTGGCGCCTTCATAAAACAAGCTTTGACAAATCAATACGGTTTGT
>JANOWX010000951.1:0-3362 GCA_031418175.1 Acidobacteriota bacterium
TGAGCAAGCGGAGACTTTGTTGCTACACCATTGCGCCAAACGTAACGCGCCGCTTGCTCACGCGCGCGGTACCGTCCCGCTTCTCTCGTGTCAAATCATTTTGCAAACAGCTCGCGCAATGCCTCGCGCAACCACGGAAAGCGGAATTGATAGCCTGATTGCAACGCGGCTTCCGGCACTACGCGCTGGCTCGCCAACAGCACTTCAGCCATTTCACCGAACAACAATTTAAGCGCAAATTTGGGCACGGGAAGCAGCGCCGGACGATGCAACAGCGCCGCCAACTCTTTGGTGAATTCCGCATTCGTGACTGGATTGGGCGAGACCGCGTTGAGCGGGCCGCGCACGCTTTCATTCAATAAGGCGTGCTGCAACAGGCCCACGATGTCGGCGTTGTGAATCCACGGGAACCATTGCCGCCCGTCGCCCAGTTTGCCCGCGACACCGAATTGAAAGGCGGGGAGCATTGTCTTCAACGCGCCGCCCGTGCGGCTCAACACAACGCCCGTGCGCAAGGCCACGGTGCGCGCGCCGAAAGCTCGCGCCTGTTCGATCTCGGCCTCCCATTCGCGGCAAACATCCGCGAGAAAGCCGCTCCCCGGCAAAGCTTGCTCAGTCAACTGTTCATCGCCACGATTGCCGTACAGGCCGACCGCCGTACCGGCGACAAAGATGGATGGCGGCACAGGGCATTGCCGCATGCCCAGCACCAGATTGCGCGTCCCCAACACACGTGAATCACGGATGCGGCGTTTGTGTTCCGCCGTCCAGCGCGCGGCGACATTTTCACCGGCCAGATGAATGACAGCGGTGACGCCTTCAAAAGCTATAACCGACGGAGGCTCACGCTCCGGCTGCCAGGCATAAGCCAGCCTTCCCGCGGCGCGTTCCGGGTTGCGCGTGAGCACGACGATTTGATGACCATCGGCCTCCAGTGTCTGGCTTAACGCACTGCCGATCAGTCCTGTCGCTCCTGTAATTAAGATTTTCATCTCGCCGACCTTTCTTGCGGTGTTACCCAACGTCCTAAAGCAACTGCTTGCGGCAGCGCTAACTGACTCCTGAACCCTGACCACTGGTTTTCAATTATAGGCGTCAGGAGCAAGGAATCAGGAGTCAGTTGGCCTCTTGTGCGCTTGTTGTTCAGTTCTGCGTTTTGTGGCAAGCAGGCATTTCAGTTACATTGTCGCAGCTTTCAGGTGATACAACCAAATGTGGAAAAATTCGGACGCGTAAAACCCATGACACCACCAACGCTCAAACCGCCCGCCACGCCCCGCGACGCCGCCGCCATGATTTTGCTGCGCGAACCCGACGACCCGAAAGTATTCTGGGTCAAACGCTCGTACCAACTCGCCTTCATGGGCGGCTTTCACGCCTTCCCCGGTGGCAAGCTGGATGCGGAGGATGCCGCGATTCCGCTCGCCAATTGCCCTGAAGATGTGGGCGGCAAAAGCGCCGCCATTCGCGTTTGCGCGATACGCGAAATTTTTGAAGAGACTGGCGTGCTGCTCGCGCACGGCGCTGAAAGCGTTCCGCTCGCGCGCCGCGCCGCGTTGCGGCAGCAATTGCACGACAATCAAATCAGTTTCAAAGACCTGCTTACCGATCTCGGCCTCACGCTCGACGCCACCTGGCTGACCGAAGCGCCGCGCTGGTGCACGCCGGCTTCGTCGCCGCGCCGTTACGACACGCGCTTCTTTACGGCCTGGTTGCCGGATGGGCAAGAGACCGATGTGCAGCCGGGCGAATTGGCCTCGGGCGAATGGCTGCGGCCGCACGAGGCGTTGGAACGTTGGACGGACGGCGGCTGTTTGATCGTCACGCCGATTCTGATGGCCTTGCTGGCGCTGGCCGAGGGCGCGCACGATTTCGCGCCGCGCATGCTGGGCGTCAACCAAGACACGCGCGACCTGTGGGAACAGCGCATCGAAATGCGCCGGGGCTTTTTTCTCAGCCCGTTGCGCACGCCGACGATTCCGCCCGCCACGCACACCAACTGTTACATCGTGGGCGGCGATGAGCAGGTCATCATTGATCCTGGCTCGCCCTATCCCGAAGAACAGGCGCGCCTGGACGAAGTGCTCGAATCGTTGCTGGCCGAGGGCCGCCGCTTCCGCGAAATCATCATCACGCATCTGCACCCCGATCACATCGGCGGCGTGCTGCACGTGGCCGAACGCTTCAACCTGCCCGTCGCCACGCACCGGCTGACCGCTGAAGCGCTGAACGGCGCGGTCCGCGTTGACCGCTTGATCGAAGACAATGACCTGATCCTGCTCAGGAATCAGCGCGACGATCTCGAATGGCGTTTGCGCGCCCTGTGGACGCCCGGTCACGCGCGCGGCCATCTGAGCTTTCACGAAGAACGCACCGGCACGCTGTTGACCGGCGATTGCGTAGTCGGCTTCGGCACCGTCGTCATCGCGCCGCCCGAAGGCAATCTGAATGATTACCTCGCATCGTTGCGCCGGTATCTTGCATTGCCGAAGCTGACCGCGTTGATGCCCGGCCACGGCCCGGTGATCGCCGATGCGCGCGGCAAGATCGAAGAATACCTGACCCATCGCCAGGCCCGCGAAGACAGCATCCTGGCGGCGCTCGAAGCTGGGCCGCAAACCATCCCGGCTATCGTTGCGGTGGTTTATACCGAAACGCCGCCCGCGCTGCACCAACTGGCCGAACTCTCGGTGCGCGCGCATCTGGAAAAGCTGGCGGCAGAGGGCCGCGTCAATCAAGCGGGCGAACAGTTCGCGCTGCTTTGAAACATGGTGGAGCAACTCCGATTTGCGCTTACTGCCGGTTGCCCTTTCGCGCAAGCTCTCCTAAGATGCGGCTTACTCGTTGCCGATCACCCCACTCAACCCACGGCAAATACGCAATGACAGAGCATACCCCGCAAACAACCCAAAACTATTCACCGGAACTGGCGCAAAGACCTTTGATGAAGCCGCAAACCAAGATTACGCCGCTGGCGGATTTTCACGCCGTACAAGAACCACAGCCTGCTCTCTCGCAACGCGCGTTGCAGTTCGTGCATCGTCAGCCCAAGCTCGCCATCGCCTTGACCGGCCTGTTGATGGCGACCCTCTCGCTGGGCACATGGGTCGGCGCGCTTTACCTCGAAACCAAAGTGCTGAAAAACCGGCTCGCGCAAGAGTTGCAGGCGCAGGGCAAATCCGAAGACGCCGAAGAATTGAAAGCGCGCATTGCCGAGACGCAGGCCAAGATCGCGCAACTCAAAGCACAGATCGAAGCCCAGGAAACCGGCGAGATGCTGGACAACCGCGAGGCGCTGATCACCGAAAACGCGCGCCTGTTACAAGAACTCAATCAACTGTCCAAACCACAACTCGGCGCGC
>JANOWX010000952.1:0-4757 GCA_031418175.1 Acidobacteriota bacterium
TGCAACAGGGCCGCGCGCCCTATGTCACGCACTTCTTCCTGATCTGCCTGCTCGCCTTCATCGTCCATTTTTTCAGCCCGACCGAAGAGTTGCGCACGCAATTCGACAAGGCCGTGGATTTCGCCGATGCCGTGGCGTTGCTCTTGCTCGCGCCCGCCTTCTTCCATTTCTCGGCAATCTATCCGGCGCGCTATCACCTCTTCACGCAGCGCCGCTGGCTGGCGGGCTTGATTTACGCGCCCGCCGTGTTGCTGATCTTGTGCGAAATCTGGTTGCGCTTTGGCCGGTTGAATACGTTCGCGCAGCTTTCCCCCGGCAACATCCGCCGGTCACTCAACACCGTCGAGATTTTCCTGTTCGGCATCGGCTTGCTGCTCAGTTGCGGTTTGCTGATCCGCACCTTCCGGCAAGCGCAAGCCATCGTCGTGCGGCAGCAATTGAAATGGGTCGTCTGGGGTATCGGCATCGCCTCGACCGCCTTTGCGCTGCTCTACTTGCCCGCCTGGTTGAGTCAACCGGCAGAAGTCGCCGGGCCGCTGCAATACCTGGCGATTTTCCCGCTGGTCTTTGTGCCGTTGACGCTGGGCTATTCGATCGTGCGGTACCGCTTGATGGATGTGGATGTCGTGGTGCGGCGTTCGGCGGCCTATATCATCGCCACGCTCTCGGTCGCGCTGCTTTTCGGCTCAGTCATGGCGGGGATTTATCAATTCATCAGCCCGGTATTGCAATCTCAAACCACGACGTTTCTGATCGCGGCGGTCACGATGTCGGCGCTGGCGATGCTTTTCGCGCCGATGAAAAACTGGGTGCAAGAACGCATTGACCGGCTCTTTTACGGCGAGAAATACGACTTCCGCGTCACGCTGCAGGATTTCGGGCGCACGCTTTCTTCGACCACCGATCTTGATCCCTTGTTCGACAGCTTGATGCGCCGTTTGAAAGAAGTCTTCGCCGTCGAACGCCTCGCCATCTTTATCGAAGACAAGACGCAGCCCTCCGGCTTCCGCATCGCCCGCGTCGAAGGCATTTCGGGCGAACTGAGCTTGCCCGACGATTTCGTCAAGACCTTGCGCGAACGCAGCCTCAGCGACGGCATCGCCCGCGTAGACGAGTTTGAAACCGAATACGAACCCGGCAACACGAACAGTCTGGCCTTCCCTTCGCGCCGCCGCGCCCTGAGTTACTTTGTCCCCTGCGCCGCGCGCTCGCGCATCGTGGCCGTGATCGCCCTGGGACGCACGTCCGATGGCGCGCTGCTTTCGTCCGAAGACATCGAATTGCTGCGCGCGATTTCCGGCTACGTCGCCGTCGCCATCGAGAACGCGCAGTTGCTGGAAGAGCAAGCGCAACGCACCAAGGAACTGGCGCGGCTGAAAGAATTCAACGAGAACATCATCGAATCCATCAACGTCGGCGTGATGGTCATCAACCTGGCCGGGCGCATCACCAACTGGAACGGCGCACTCGAGGACATTTACGGCTTGCGGCGCTCACATGCCATCGGCCAGCGCATCACCGAAGTCTTCCAGACCGATGTGCTCAAAGCCTTGCGCGAAATGATGGCGCGCAGCGAAGGGCAGCGTGGCGAAACCATCAACATCTACAAGTTCAGCACCCGTTCGGCGGATGACCGCGAATTGATCCTGAACCTCTCGATGGCCCCGCTGCAAAGCAAGACCTCCGAGATCGAAGGCACGCTCGTCGCCATCGAAGACGTCACCGAACGCGTCCAACTCGAAGTTCAGTTGCAACAATCCGACAAGCTCTCATCCATCGGCCTGCTCGCCGCCGGCGTTGCGCACGAAGTCAACACGCCGCTCACCGGCATCTCGTCCTATTCGCAGATGCTGATGCAGCAAATGCCCGCCAGCGACCCGCGCCAGCAACTGCTCCAGAAGATTCACCGCCAGACCTCGCGCGCCTCGGCCATCGTCAACAATCTGCTCAATTTCTCGCGCGTCAGCGACGCCCGCCACGCCCCCGTGGATTTGAACCGCGTGCTTGATGACACCATTCAATTGCTCGAAGCACAACTGCGCAACACTCAGATCGAAGTCGTGCGCAATTACGACGGCCAACTGCCATCCGCCTTGGGCAATGCCGCCAAGCTGCAACAAGTGTTCATGAACCTGATCCTGAACGCCCGCGACGCCATGCCGCACGGCGGGCGTTTGGAATTGGCGACCGAAGAGCAGATTGACAGCGTGCTCGTGACCTTCCGCGACAGCGGCGGCGGCATCGCCTCCGACCACCTCGCCAAAATCTACGATCCGTTTTTCACCACCAAACAGATCGGCAAAGGCACCGGCCTCGGCCTGGCCGTCAGCTACGGCATCGTGCAGGATCACGGCGGCCACATGGACGTGCAAAGCAAACTCGGCGAAGGCACGAGCTTCCAGATTACCTTGCCGCTGGCGCAGGCGCGGCAGATGGCGGCGGCGAGCGATTGAGTGATGGCTTGCCTCAATTGCCAGACGGTTCTATGCTGCCTGTTGGAGAGGAACATTATGACTACGCCTGCCGCCAATCAGCTTCCGGCGCACACAACTGAGGAAGACCTTGCGACCCTGGAACGCCTGTCCTTACGCATATTGACAGCGATGGAGGGCGCTGACGTTAGCGATGATGAGATTAACCGGCTCATTGATGAGGATCGTCGCGCCCGGCATCAGGAACGCTTAGCCAAGCAAAACGGGCACACAGGGAGACGCCGAAGAGCGTGAAGCCGACCTTACTGCTCGACTCCAACATCATCATCAAAGGCTTGCTCACGCAGTGGACTGCCGCCCACGCCGTCGTGACCCTCTGCGCGGCGGGCACCTTCAAGCTGGCATTGGCGCACGAAGTTGATTTGGAAGTGAGCCGCAATTTGCCGCTGCTTGCGCCCAAACAACGACGTTTGCAGCTTGCTGGCGACTTGCCTGCATTTTATGCCCTATGGTTACGTATGTGCCGCCCCGAACGCATCCGGGCGATGAAAGCAGCGGAAATCGCACACGCTACTCCTTTGATCGCGCACACGCGCACGACGCGCCGATTCTTGCCGCCGCAATTTACTATCAACCTGATTTTCTGCTGACCAACAACCGCCGTCACTTCACTAACGGAGTTGCCGCTGTCACTGGATTGATGATCGCGTCCGATGAAGTGTTCTTTGCGCGGCTGAGAAAATAGCCACAGCCCGCGCGCCACTGCACGGCATTGTTGCCCTCCTGGAGAAGCTCGGCGCGTCGTAACTGTGATGGTTTTGCCCTCTGTCAACTTCCGCTTCTTCGCTTCTGCGACTAGACGAGCGGTAGCGGGTTATCGTTGAACAGCCTGCTCCCGTCTCATCGTGCGTTGCACTTCTTCTTCCGTCGCCGCTCGCCAGAGCCTGATAGTCTTGTCAAAGCTACCCGAAGCGAGCGTCCTGCCATCAGGCGAAAAAGCAACAAAGCGGACCGCACCAGTATGCCTATTGAGCGTAGCAAGGGGTTGGCCAGTCGCAAGATTCCAGAGCCTGATGGTGTTGTCTGAACTGCCCGAAGCGAGTGTTTTGCCATCCGGTGAGAAGGCAACAGATAAAACGAGAGCAGACTGCCCGCGCAGCGTGGCTAGGGGCTGTCTGGTTGCAGCGTCCCAAAGCCTGATGGTCTCGTCAGCACTACCTGAAGCGAGTGTTTTACCATCAGGCGAGAAGGCGAGAGAAACGACAAATCCAGAATGCCCGCTGAGCGTGGCGATGGGTTGCCTAGTCGCAACACTCCAGAGCTTGATGGTGTTGTCATTCAGGCCCGACGCAAGCGTCATGCTATCGGGCGAGAAAGCCAGGGAGAAAACAATGCCAGGATTGAGTGTGGCGAGGGGTTGACCAGTCACAGCATCCCAGAGCTTGATGGTTTCGTCCTGACTACCCGAAGCAAGCGTCTTGCCATCAGGCGAAAAAGCGACAGATAGAACAGGAGCAGAATGCCCGCTGAGCGTAGTGATGCGCTGCCCGGTCGCGATATTCCAAAGCGTGATGATCTTGTCCGCGCTGCCTGAAGCGAGCGTCTTGCCATCGGGCGAGAAAGCAACGGATGTGAAAGTTTGACCGCCAGGACTAAAAACCATGCGCCTATTAGTCTTGTCATCGGTGCCAAATGTGTCAGCGCTGAGCTTGGCGATGGATTGCCCGGTTACGGTATTCCAAAGCTTGATAGTCTTGTCCGCACTGCTGCATGAGGCAAGCGTCTTGCCATCGGGCGAGAAGGTAACGGATCTGACGTAGTCAGCGTGCCCGGTGAGTGTAGCGATGGTCTGCTCGGTTGCGGTATTCCAGAGCTTGATAGTTTTGTCCTGACTGCCTGAAGCGAGTGTCTTGCCATCCGGCGAGAAGGCGATGGAAAGAACAAAGGCAGCGTGCCCGCTGAGCGTGGCGATAGGTTGCCCTGTCGCGGCATCCCAGAGCTTGATAGTTTTGTCTGCACTAGCCGAAGCAAGCGTCTTGCCATCGGGTGAGAAGGCGACAGAAGAGACGGGAGCAGCATGCCCACTGAGCGTGGCGGTAGGTGGCTCGGTGGCGACAGGTCGCCCGGACGCGACATTCCAGAGCTTGATGGTTTTATCCGCACTGCCTGAAGCGAGCGTCTTGCCATCGGGAGAGAAGGCAACGGATGTGACGTAGTCGGTGTGCCAGCTAAGTGTGGCGACGAGTTGCCCAGTCGCAACATTCCAGAGCTTGATGGTCTTGTCCCGACTGCTCGAAGCGAGCGTCTTGCCATCCGGCGAGAAGG
>JANOWX010000953.1:0-6255 GCA_031418175.1 Acidobacteriota bacterium
GAATTGCCAAGCCTGGGCAGCCGCCCCTACAATCGCGCCGCGTTCGATAAGCAGTCCCTCCCCTTCCACAATCAAACAGGAGACCCCACTGATGATGAATACGGGTCAGCTCAAGCTCCGCCGCAATACCGCCACGACGACGTTTTTAGCGCTTGTCGGTGTGCTGCTCGCCTACCTCTGTTTCCAAATCGCCTCACCCTTTCTGGAAGCCATCGCCTGGGCCGGGATTCTGGCGATTGTCTTTGCGCCCATGCACGTGCGCTTGGGCCGGTTTATCAAAAACGCCGAGTTGTGCGCGTTGGCGAGCACGTTGTTGACGACGCTGGTGGCGGTGTTGCCGCTGATCTTGCTGGTGCTGGCGATCTCGCGCGAAGTGGCGCTGGGCGTGCAGCAGGTCAAAATCAGTTCGGCGAATCTCAACAATTGGGAGGCCACGCTAACCAACACACGTTATGTCGGCCCGGCCTGGGAATGGGTGCAAGCGCATTTCAAGGATTTTGAGACCAACACCAACGAAGTTTTGAGCAACGCCGCGCAGCGCGTGGGCACGGTGGCGGTCAACGTGTTCAAAGGCGCGCTGACCAACATCTCGGCGTTCCTGTTCAACGTGGTGATGGTTGCGTTCACCTTATTTTTCTTCTTCCGCGACGGGGCGAAGATCGTCGGCTATTTGAAACGCGCGCTGCCCATCGAGGCCGAGACGGCGGATGAAATCGGCGCGATGATTGCCGATGTGGTGCGCGCCTCGATCAACGGCGTCGTGGGCATCAGCTTGATCAAAGGCTTGTTGGCGGGGCTGGCCTTTTGGTTTTTGGGCGTGCCGTCACCGGCGTTGTGGGGCGTGGTGGGCGCGGTGGCTTCGCTGATCCCGGTGGTGGGCATTGCGCTGGTCTGGGCGCCGGCGGCGTTGTTGTTGTTGTTCAAAGGCGCGGCGGTCAAGGCGCTGATCCTGACCATCTGGGGCGTGACGGTCTTGAGCTTTATTGACAACATCCTTTATCCCTATCTGGCGCAGGGCGAAGTGCGGCTGCACACGCTGCTGGTGTTTTTCAGCGCGATGGGCGGGCTGGCGGTTTTTGGGTTTTTAGGTTTCGTGCTGGGGCCTGTGGTGGCCTTGCTGGCGGAGCAGTTGGTGGAAGTGGCGAGCGAGTATTATTCGGGACAACCTGGGTGATGATGTCAGTGATGGGAGTGCTGGGAGTGCTGGGAGTGCTGGGAGCTATGAACTGTGGGGCAAATTGTTTCGCGCGTCCCATCAGTCCCATAGCTCCCATTACTCCCATTAAGTAAGTACTTCGTCAACTAAGTTCTTTGAGAGAAAGCGGACAGCAACACGGAGTAACGAATTTATTCGTTTTGTGCCGCGGCGAGGACTGAACGATTGAAATCGTTACTACGTGGTGCCGTCCGCTTTCTCTCAAGAGACTTAATTGCCAGTGTATTAAGGTTATTTCGCAAAGGTAAACCGCAACCCCGTCGTCAGCAGCGAATCGCTCTTTTTCAACGCAGGCACAATCACCGGCGGATTGCTCAGATAACGATTGCTATAGGTCACCTGCCACGCCAGCCAACGGTTCAGGTTGGTCGAGAGCGAAGTGTCGAACTGCATGCGGTATTCGCCCCGGTCGCTCATATTCGGGAAAAACACCAGCCGTTCGCGCAACAGCGAACGCGCCGAAAGTTTATGCGTCAGTTCTTCGCCGAGCAGCACCTCGCCGCGGCTGCGGCTGAGCGGCGTGCCAGCAGCAAAATACTCTTTCGTGTAGGCGCCGCCGCCGAACACATCCAGCGTCGTGCGGTCGTTCTTGATGGCCTTGTAGCCCGCGCCGCCGCCCAGCGACAAACGCAAATCCAGGTTCTGAAATTCATCGAACTCCAGATCGCCGAAGCCGAAGACGAAGGTGCGCGAACTCAAATTCACGTCATAACGTCCGCCGCCGCGAATGGCGTTGGCAACTTGCGTGAAATCCTTTTCGGTGCGGCGGCGCGAACTGGCGCGCAACGAAGTGGCGTAGACGGTGATCTTGTCGCGCGGCGTCGCGCGCACGGCGTTGGCCGCCAGCGTGAAAGTATTTGCCTGAGCATTGCCGCGCGCCAGACTCAAGCCCACATCCAACGCGCCCGCCCACAGGTCTAGCAGGCCGGGATTTTTCAGCCGGTCAATCTCGGTCTTCCAGGCGTTGTATTCGGCCGCATTGCGCACCGAGGCGATGGAGCCTTTGGCGACTTTGACCTTGCCGGTTTCTTTGGTTTCGACCTCGTATTGATCGCCGCTGGCGCTGACCTTGCCGACGACGGTCTGGCTGTCGGTGAGCGTCAGATAAACGGCATCGGTGCTGGCCAGCACGTCCACCGCATCCCAGGCGATTTCGACCGTGCCCATGAATTCAGTTTTGACGGTGATTTTCTTGCCGTCGGATTTGACGATCTGGCCGCTGACACGGTCGCCGTTTTTGAGTGTGAGTGTGTCTGCGAAAGCCGCTGTTCCGCACAGCAGGCAAAACAGTGCGATGAAAAAAATTGTGCGTGTCATTGAGTTCTCCATTTGCGTTTGGGCGCATTTCGCCAGGCTGCCAGGGAGACGCAACCGCCGCGCGCTGCTGAAAGTCGTGATGCTGTTTGGGGGGAAGTGCTCTGCCAGCGGGACGCTGACACTGCTGGTCTGATTCTTGCAACTTGTGGGGTGTTGTTGTGGGAGAGCCGCATCTTACGGATTTCGCGCGCGGCTGTCTACGCAGGAATTTAGCGGCTTTGCGCGTGGTGTTTTCACGTGGCGCGGCTGCGGCTATTTTTAGTCTGTGCGACAAAAATGTTATCTTGTGGGTACCGCTCAGACATTTTTGTCACGCGAGATCAGAGACAGAATTTCGGGAGACGAGTTTTTTTATGGATGAACAGGCAATGCAGATTCGGCGGCTGACGGCCTTGCTCGAGGTGAGCAAAGCGTTGGGTTCGACGCTTGATCTGCGCGAGGCGCTGGAAAAGGCGCTGGAGATTTTGGATCGCGAGTTGGGTATGCGGCAGGGCGCGATTGCGCTGCTCAACGAAAAGGCCGGCGAAGGCAGCGAGCTTTCGATCAGGTACGCTCACGGCATGAGCGAGAAGGAAATTCAACGCGGCAAGTATCGCCTCGACGAAGGCATCACCGGGCGCGTCGTGACCACCGGCAAGCCCGTCATCGTGCCGCAAGTCAGCAAAGAGCCGCTCTTTTTGAACCGCACCAAACGCAGCGCCGGCGGCCCGGAAGACTCGTTCATCTGCGTGCCGATCAAAGACCGGCGCAAGCCCATCGGCGCGCTTTCGATTCTGTTCCCATACAAACAGAGCCGTACCTATGACGATTCGGTCAAGCTGCTGACGATCATCGCTTCGATGATTGCGCAAAGCTTGCGGCTGGCGCAGATGGTGCAACGCGAGAAAGCCCAACTGACCGAAGAGAACACGCTGCTCAAACGCGAATTGCAGCAGAAATACGACTTCCGCAACATCGTCGGCACCAGCAAGGAGATGCGCGACGTTTACGAACAGGTCGCGCAGGTCGCCCATTCCAACACGACCGTCCTGATTCGCGGCGAATCGGGCACCGGCAAGGAACTGGTCGCGCACGCGATTCACTACAACAGCCCGCGCTCGGCCAAACCCTTTGTCAAAGTGAACTGCGCCGCGCTGCCCGAAAGCCTGATCGAAGCCGAATTGTTCGGCCACGAAAAAGGCGCCTTCACCGGCGCGATTCAACGCAAACGCGGACGCTTTGAACTGGCCGAAGGCGGCACCTTGTTTCTGGACGAGATCGGCGACCTCTCGCCCGCGATGCAGATCAAGCTGTTGCGCGTCTTGCAGGAAAGAGAGTTTGAGCGCGTCGGCGGCATGGAGACCATCAAGGTCAACGTGCGCGTGATCACCGCGACCAATGTGGATTTGGAAGCGGCGGTGCAAGACGGCAAGTTCCGTTCGGATTTGTATTACCGGCTGAACGTTTTTTCGATCTACCTGCCGCCGCTGCGCGAACGCAAGACCGACGTGCTGCTGCTGGCCGACCACTTCCTGGAAAAGTATGGACGGCAGAACGGCAGGAGCATCAAGCGCATCTCGACGCCCGCGATTGACATGCTCAACAGCTACCACTGGCCCGGCAACGTGCGCGAATTGGAGAACGTCATCGAACGCGCGACGCTGGTGTCGGACGGCAACGTGATTCACGGCTACCACCTGCCGCCGACACTGCAAACCGCTGAAGGCTCCGACACCGTCACGCGCACTGGCCTGGATCAGGCGGTCGGCGCGTTCGAGAAGGAACTGATTCAGGACGTGCTCAAAACCGCGCGCGGCAATCGGGCGCGGGCGGCGCGCATGCTGGACACGACGGAGCGGATTTTGGGGTACAAGGTGAAGAAGTATGGAATTGATTGTAAGCGGTTCAGAGGCTGACGTGTTTTGGCTTTGTCGGCTATACTGCGGCTCACAAACGCACTCAATGAAGGAGAAGAAACATGAGCCTGGAAACTGAAACAATTGAAATCAGCGGCCTCTCTATGGATACCATCCGTGTCATTGACGAACGCGCCGAACTTGCAGGCAAAAGCCGTGCAGAGTACGCACAGAGTGTGCTTGAACGCGAAGCACGTGTGCCAATGAGCATGCACGACCTGTACGCGCCTGTCCGCGAGCAGATTGCCGCAAGCGGAATCTCGGACGAAGAGTTAGACGCACTGCTTGACGAAGCGCGCACAGAAGTTTGGCAAGAGAAACAGCAGCGAAAGGCGTCCCGTGGATGAAGAACGCGCGCGCCCGAAAGTGGTTTACGATTGCAATGTCTTTCTGCAAGGCACTATCAAGAAAACAGGCCCTGCGGTTGCTTGTCTCGCTTTGATTGAGTCAGGCGCAATCGAATTGTTCATCAGCACGGAATTGCTCGACGAAGTGCGGGATGTTTTGACCCGGCCCAAACTGCAAGCCAGATACTCACGTCTGACTGATGCGCGCGCTGCTGAACTGATTGAAAAGCTTCTGGCACAAGCCACCTTGATTGACCCTGTCCCGCACAAATTCAGTTACGCGCGCGATCCCAGAGATGAGCCATATATCAACCTTGCGCTCGCCGCGCGTGCCGATTACTTGGTCAGCCGCGACCGCGACTTGCTTGATTTGATGACCGGCCACACTGTCGAATGCAAAGAGTTTCGGCAGCGCTTCAGAATGGGCAAGGTGATTGATCCGGTTGAGTTGTTGCGTGTGCTGGTAGCACGCTGAGAGGTGAGGGTCGGATTCGAATTAGGCGCATTGCTCAGCTTGAAGTGGTCTGAAAGATTTCCATCAACGCCCGTAGTGCCTGGTTGACCGAGGCGTCATTGGGATAGGCTTTCGCCACGTCAGGCTCCAGCAATCGCAGGTTTGTGCCAGCCTGATAACGCTCGGCGTACTTTCCCCTGACGCCGCCCGTCATTTTCGAGAAGTCGTATTCGGGACGAAGCTCATCATCCATTTCAGTATTAGCTTTCTTCTTCATAAAACCTTCTTTCGCGCGGCGTCACCTCACGCGCGCTAATGATGCGAATTCGGTCGCCGCGCTCAGTATGCGAAACCAACAGCAACCTGCCGCTGCTTGACCAGCCAATAGTGATAAAGCGGAATTCATCAAACGAATGATCCGGGTCTGGATACGTCAGGGCCAGCGCATTGCCGAACACCGTCGCGGCCTCATGAAATGTCACTTGGTGATCCTGCCAATTGCGCGTTGCCTTCTTGGGATTCCAATCAAATTCCACGCGGGCAGTATAGCGGCCATGCGATCAATCGCAAATGTTTGCCTTCGCGCCAAGTAAGTAATTTACTGGGCGACAATTTTGTCTGAGTGCTGATTCAAGCTGACATCTTTGTATTTTGCTGAGCCGCCAGAAAAACTGCTTACAATCACCTTTCGCCTGCATCCGCAATGTTTAAGCCCTTCCTCGCCTGCTTCCCCACGCTGGCAAGCGAATTGCTACAACAACGTCGGGAACCGGCTGTTCAACCAGCCTGCACCAAACTCCCACGGTATTTTGCATGACCGGACGCAGCGGTTGCGGAGTCACCGCGCGCCACACATCCCAACTACATCGGAGAGACAAAACAAGCGTATGAGCACAAACGGAAATCAGGGTCGCCTCTGGGCGATCAACGAAGTCAGCAAGCGCACGCCGCGTGTCATCGCCAACGGCGCCAAAGCGTCCGACCTGTTCGGCAGCAACACCTTCAACGCCAAAGTCATGGCCGAAA
>JANOWX010000954.1:0-4994 GCA_031418175.1 Acidobacteriota bacterium
GCCGGGGGGCGGCCGGGGCGACTTCCCCCCGGGGGCGGACCGCGCGCCTTCGGCCTGTGGCGGTCGGCCCCCCCGCCCGCAGGCTGGCCGCGCTGCGTACCCAGGCTGCGCCTTCATTTGAAGTTGCTCCGGCTCCGCTTCCAATAGTGAACAGTAAACATTCATGAACCTACGCAACCATACTCCACTTCGTTTGACTCATCTCATCCTCGGCTTGGCTTTGCTTAGTCTGCTCTCCGCCTGTACCCGCAACAGCGCCAGCAAGGCCGAGGCCGAAAAGCCCAAAGCCGCGCCCGCCCGCACCAAAGTCAAACTCATCGCCGTCGCACAGCAACAACAGCCACGCGCCGTCGAAGCTGTCGGCTCGCTCTTCGCCTACGACGAAGTCACCGTCAGCGCCGAAGCCGAAGGCCGTGTCGAGCAAGTGTTGGTGGACGTCGGCGACCGCGTCAGCAAAGGCCAACTGCTCGCGCGCATCTCGCCCGTCGAATTTGAATTGACCATGGAACAGCAACGCGCCGCGCTGGCCCAAGCGCGCGCGCGGCTTGGCTTATCCGCAAGCGACGGCGAACTGAAAGACGTGCGCCAGGCTGCCGAAGTCAAAAAAGCCGCCGCCGATCTGGCCGATGCCGAACAACGTTTCAAGCGCGCCGAATCCCTGCTCGAATCCGGCGTTATCGCGCGCCAGATGTACGACGAAGCCGAAGCGCGCCACAAGGCGGCCAAAGCCACCTACGACCTCGCTGTGCAGCAAGTCGAAAACCTGCGCGCCTCGATGCAACAAACCCAAGCCACGCTCAACCTCGCCAACAAGCGGCTCAAAGACACCCAAATCCGCGCGCCCTTTGCCGGCGCGGTCAAAGAACGCTCCGTCACCACCGGCCAATACCTGAAAATACAAACGCCGGTGATGACCCTGGTCAACGTTGATCCCTTGCGCGTGCGCCTGAACGTCCCCGAAAAGATGTCGCCCTGGGTGCGCGTGGGCCGTTCGGTCAACCTCACGCTCGAAGCCTTCCCTGGCCGCACCTTTGCCGGCCGCATCGCCCGCATCAATCCCTCAGTGGACGAAAAGACCCGCACGTTTGAAGTCGAAGCCCTCGTCGCCAATCGCGGCGGCGAACTCAAACCCGGCTCGTTCGTCAAAGCGACCATGCAATCCGACAAGGTGGACACGATCATCACCATTCCGCAAACGGCGGCGGCCTATCTGTTCGGCACCTACAAAGTCTTTGTCATTCAAGGCCAGACGCTGAAAGAGCGCGAGGTCAAGCTGGGCGATCATTTCGGCGACCGCGTTGAGATTTTGGAAGGCTTGCAGTTGAGCGATAAGATTGCGGTGGGCGAGAACGGGCAGCCGTTGAAGGATGGGATGGAGGTCGAGGTCGTACAGTAGCGAGGAACTTTACGAGGCCGGTGAAAATCAAAAAAAGGCTTTCCTGCCAGCCAGACCGCCTGGCAGGAAAGCCTTTCTTTTTACTTCATCACATCAACCAGCTACGACAACGCGATATCGAACTGTTCCTGATGCACCGCCGGATCGCTCTTGATCGAAACGACGCCGCCCAGATAGGTCTCGATCTCGCGCAGCACGTCAACTTCGCTGGTGCGCAAGGCCTTGGCCACGTCGGGGTGGACGCGCAGGATGACTTCGTTGGCGTCGTCCACGTCTTTGGAGATGCTGCGCGCTTCGGCCAGGATTTCGTAGGCCACCGTTTGCGAACTCTTGACCATACCGCCGCCGCCGCAGTTGCTGCAGGGCGTGCAGAGCGTGCGTTCCAGCGATTGTTTGACGCGTTTGCGCGTGATCGCCACCAGGCCGAAGTCATTGAACTGGAGCACCTTTGAGGGCGCTTTGTCGTTGCGCATCTCGAATTCGAGGGCTTGCAAAACCTTGGCGCGGTTGCGGCGCTCTTCCATGTCAATGAAATCGAGCACGATGATGCCGCCGAGGTCGCGCAGACGGATTTGGCGCACGATCTCTTTGGCGGCTTCGAGGTTGGTTTTGACGATGGTGTCTTCGAGGCGGTTCGACTTGCCGACGAATTTGCCGGTGTTGACGTCAATCGCCACGAGGGCTTCGGTTTGGTTGATGACGATGTAGCCGCCGGATTTCAGCCAGACGCGGGGTTTGACGGCTTTGTCAATCTCGGCCTGCACGCCGAAATGATCGAGGATGGGCGTGTCTTTTGTGTAGAGCTTGACGCGGTTGACCATCTTCGGCGCGAAGCGGTTGACGAAATCAACCATGCGTTCGTACTCCTCTTCGTTGTCCACACGGATGGCCGAAAAGTCGCCGGAGAGTTGATCGCGCAGGATGCGCTGCACCAGATCCAAATCGCGGTGGATGACGGCGGGCGCTTTGACGCGGTCGGCGCGGCGGCGCATGTCGTTCCAGGTGCGCACCAGGTATTCCATGTCCGCGCGCAGCTCTTCGTTGGTGCAGCCGTGCGCGGCGGTGCGCACGATGAAGCCGCCGGTGGCGCCGGTCTCAGCGCGCAGCGTGTGCAGCGTGCGTTTCAGGCGCAACCGCTCTTCGTCGGTGCCGATCTTGCGCGAGACGCCGATGTGCTCGACGGTCGGCATGTAAACGATGTAGCGGCCCGGCAGGGCTACGTGCGAGGTGATGCGCGCGCCTTTCTGGCCGATGGGTTCCTTGGCGATCTGGACGATGATTTCCTGGCCTTCGCGCAAGAGGTCGGTGATGACCGGGCGTTGGAAGCGATCATCACGGCTGTCGCGGCTGTCACGACCGGCGCGTGAACCGCCGTGATTGCCGCCTCCTCCACTGCTACTGCTGCTGCTGTTGCCGGTGCCGCGTGTATAAGCAGGCGGCGCGACAGGTGCTGGCGCGGGCGGAGCGATCACCGCAAGCGGCGCGACTTCGACATGATCGTCCTCGTGAAACTCTTCGGTGTCGGCGGTCGCTTCGGTGACGGCGCGGCGCGCGGGGAAGTTGCGGCGGCGGCCCCGGCCACCGCGGCGCGTAGCGGCCATTTCACCTTTGCGCGCGCGTTGGCGCACCTTGGCGGTGGCTTCCGGCATGGGCTCTTCGGCCTCACCAGTTGGATTCAGCGAGAGGACTTCGACATCGCCGAGCAATTCGACCATGCCGATCGCTGGCAAGGGCATGGCCAATTCATCGGTCACCGCCGACAACACGTCGTCAGAAGGCGCTTCGGGCGGCAACTCGCGCGTCTGGCGTCCGGTTTCAAACCAGGCGGGAACGGCCGCGAACTCCGTTGCGGCGGCAGGTTCGCCAGTCGCCGTTTCGGTTTCGGCTTCCTCGTCGTCGCTGATGCGCTCAAACCCGGCGGGCAAATCCAGCGCGGCGGACCATGAGCCAACGGTGACATCCGGCGTGGGTTCGACTTCCAATCTGGTGGTGCGGAATTCTTCGGCGCGCACCTGTTCGGCTATGCGTTCCTGCATCATGGCATCTTTGAGCATTTCACCGGCGTTGGCCTCGTCATCCCGCTCGTCATCAATGATGCGTTCAAACGGATTGTGATGAACAATCACGACCGGCTCATACTTGGCAGGGGCGGCAGCTTCTGCGGGTGTCTCTGCTTCAATAACGTCGGCCACTTCCACTGACTCCAACTCAAAGGTCTCCATCGTCTCCGGACTTTCGGCCCCAGCGGCATCGGCGCTAGCGCCGCCACGGCGTGGGCGGCGGCGGCGGCGGCGGCCCTGGCCTTCGCCTTGAACGTCATCGGGCGCGCCGGTTTCTTCGGCGACCTCGGCCAAAGCTTCGGCGGCGGGCGTCTCGGCGGCCGGCGGCGCTGGGGCTTCCAAGGTTTCTTCCGGTTCGGTAAAGCGCAACCGGTTGCGGCGGCGTTGGCGGCCATCGCGCGGACGGGCTTCGGCAACGGATTCTTCTTCGTCCTCGTTGAAGCTGGCGGCGGCGCTAGCGCCCAGGCCCGCGCCGGTCAGCATTTCATCGCCGGGAGCGGGTTCGATCTCCGGCTCTTCGGCGAGGTCTGCGATGTGTTGCATGGCGGCGGCGGTGAGTTCGGCATCGCGGTCATCCACGGCAATGCGGTCAACTTCGTAAGCGGCTTCGCGCGACTCACGGGGCTGGCGTTGCTGGCGTTCGCGGTAGGACGCGGTGGTAATCGGCGGGCGCGTATTTTGGGCCGGTTGCGCCAATTGCAGCGGTTGCACTGGTTGTTGCGGTTCGCGCGCGGCCACTTCGTCTTCGTCGAGTTCTTCTTCATCGAAGAAGTCCGAGACGTAGAGGAAGGTGTCGCGTTCGAGGCCGATGTCCACGAAGGCGGATTGCATGCCGGGCAGGACTTTCATCACCCGGCCTTTGTAAATGTTGCCGACGATGCCCTGATTTTCATCGCCGCGCTCGACGTAAAATTCAGTCACGACATCGTCTTCGATAATGGCGATCTTCTTTTCGCGTCCGTTGACGCTGACGATCAATTCTTTCGACATTCGGTTCTCCTCTTGGGAAAGTCGGGTGAAGTCGGGTGAAGTCGGGTGAAGTCCCGGACTGCCGGACTTCACCCGACGTTTCAAGACTTGCCTGGACTTCTCCTAACTTAACTTCGCATTGGCTGGCTGGCAGATAGTCGGAGGGCTGTCAGGGGTTGAAGCAAACGCGCCGTCGAAACGGCACTTTGGTGAAACCGGCGCCAACAATCCGGAGCGGCGCGCGCGGCAGAGCGGGATACAGGGCGCGGCACGACAGTGTGTTAAGGGTCGTGCGCGCAATTTCTTCGTCGCCACAGGCGACGGCGCTCTGCCAGCGCAGCCTCTCCCGGTTGAGTTTGACCGGGGGCTCTTCAACTGCCGCCGAAGCGGCAAAACCTGAACAAGACCTCTGACGCTGGCCGCTTTGCACCTGGCAAAGCGGCGTACCAGCGTGATTAGTACGGCAACGATGCGCGGCGGCATTCAAGCCGCGCGACCTTTGCCGAGTCGTAGAGTGGTCTTGGAAACATTTTTGGCGGTTATGGGTAGGACGGACGTTAGTCTGTCCG
>JANOWX010000955.1:0-23569 GCA_031418175.1 Acidobacteriota bacterium
TTTCGAAAAACCGCGAAGGCCAAACCCGTAAGCCCTTTGCTATAAACGTCGGCATTTTTTGAATTTCAGTAAATCAACTCGTAGGCAATGCCGTAAGTCCTTTATTTGCGGTAAGCCCTCTAAAAATGGACAAAGTCGAGCCAAAGAGTCTGGAGTAAATATCCATGCCAGTTCGCTTCTTCTATGTGGATGAGTCATATGACGACAAAAAGTTCTGCCTCTCAGCGATCTCTATTCGTCATTCTGTCTGGAAAGAGTGCTTTGATAAGGTCAGGCAACACCGCGTCAATCTGAAAAACGATCACGGCATGTTCTTACGAAAGGAAATACATGCGCGTGATTTTGTGGCAGGTAGGGGAAATATCAGTGCCCAAATCATTGGCAAATGGCAAAGATCGAGGATCTTCCACGACTTGCTGCAATTGGTCGCCACGCTGCCTGACGTATGGATTTTCAACGTCTGCCTGGATACCCATAAATACGCCGACCCGCAGTTAACAGCTTGGGATAGATTGTTGAATCGAATTGAGCGAACCATGCTGGAACTGGAAAACGTTGAGTTGTCCCTTCGACGGCAGTACTCAGCCTCGGTCGCTGAACAGTTGAGCGGTGTGGAAGCCAAGGAGATTGAAAGAAGGCTGAATATCTACCGCGCACGCGCCGTAATCTTTGCCGATGAAGGAAGGGAGCGGGAGATCACGAAAGCTTTACGAAAAATGCATGTTTACAACCAGATACCGTCAAAATTTGGGGCATGGCCTTCTGGACAGGGAACCAAAAACATCACCACCGACCGAATTATTGAAGACCCTATCTTCAAATCCTCTGAGAGATCATTCTTCATTCAATTGGCCGATTGCGTAGCCTTTGCGCTGCTAAAGCGAGAGGTTGCGCCCACTCCCAATATCAAAAAGTACAGCATCAACGAGATGTTCGACCAAACACTCGCCGGTGTCTGCTATAGAAAAACCTCGCCAAGAGATCCGTTGGGAATAGTTCGAGGATAAAGAAAAGGGCCGCTTTTGGCGGCCCAAGCGAGGACGGGTTCCCACCGCTAAAGATGGCCCGACCAAGCGTCTGCATACTAACAGCCCAACTTGTCCCATACAAGAGACGAAACGAACCAAGTGAGTAATCCAGTGAAATTCATCTGCGTCCCCATCACCGAAACGCAACCCGACCGTTTACTCGCCGCCCTCACCGCCGCCGCGCCAAGCGCCGACGCCATCGAACTGCGGCTCGATTATCTGAGCGAGGCCGCGCGCGCCGAAGTCTTCGCGCAATTGCCGAGCAGCGCCGCGCAACTCGCCACGCCGCTGCTCTTCACCTTCCGCCCGCGTGAACAAGGCGGCCAGCGCGAGCTGAGCCTGAGTGAGCGCCGCGCGTTCTGGCAAAGCCTGCCCGCCGCCATTGCCGCGCTGATCGGCTGGGCCGATTTTGAATTTGATCTGGTCGAAAGCTTTGCCAATGAGCAGCCGCCCGTGCCGTGGGCGAAAGTCATCTGCTCCTGGCACGACCTTGCCGAAACGCCGCACGATTTGCTGGCGCGCTACGAGTTGATGGCGAGCACGCCTGCCGCTGTTATCAAGCTTGCCACCCAGGCGAATCGCATCGGCGATTGCCTGCGTTTGTTTGAATTGCTCGAACACGCCAGCAAGCCCGTCATTGCCCTCGGCATGGGTTTGCCCGGCTTGAGCACCCGCGTGCTGGCCCTGTCACGCGGCGCGTTGTTGACCTTCGGCGCGTTGCGGCGCGGGGCTGAGAGCGCCAGCGGGCAACCGACCGTGGATGAGTTGAACCAGCTTTATCGTGTCAAACAGCTCACCCGCGCGAGCCAGATTTTCGGCGTCATCGGCCAGCCCATCGGCCATTCGCGCTCCCCCTTGATTCACAATCCGGCCTTGCGGGCGGCAGGCATTGACGGCGTTTACCTGCCGCTCGAAGTTGACGATATTGCTGCATTCATGCGCGATTTCGTTCAGCCCAGGACGCGCAAGCTGGCTTGGAACCTGCGCGGTCTGAGCGTGACCATTCCGCACAAACTGGCGGTGCTGCCCTTCCTCGATGAGATTGATGCAACAGCCCAAGCGATTGGCGCGGTCAATACCATTGTGGTCGAAGGCGAGCGTTTGCTCGGTTACAACACCGATGTGCACGGCGCAATGCAACCGCTGTTGGAAAAGCTGGACGTGCGTGGCGCGCGCGTGGCCGTGCTGGGCGCGGGTGGTTCGGCCCGGGCGGTCTGTTACGGGCTGCAACAACACGGCGCGGACGTGACGATTTACGCGCGTGAGGTGCACAAGGCGCAGCCGTTGGCGAATGAATTCAACGCGACGGCAGCCGCGCTCGCCAGCTTCCACGGCCAGGCCGACATCGTTATCAATTGCACGCCGCTGGGTATGAAGGGCCACAGCGAAGGCCACAGCCCGCTCACAACCGAAAGCCTGCGCGGCGTGCGGCTGGTTTACGATCTGGTTTACAACCCCGAACAAACCGCGTTGCTGCAAGCCGCGCAAGCCGCCGGCTGCGATACGCTCAGCGGGCTGGCGATGCTGGTGGCGCAGGCTGCCGAACAGTTTCGCTTGTGGACGAACCAGGCAGCGCCGCTCGAAGTGATGTGGCAAGCCGCACGCACTTGATTCTTTAATCCAAGCAAACCTCTTCCACGAGCTACGCGAAGAGCATGAAGGAAACCGTGGAGATCAAAGGGCTGTGAGTTGGGCCTTGCCTGCATCCGGGATTTTGCTGTTATGATGCGGCGGCAATCCAGCTTGGCAGGAGCAACGCAATGAGCACCACGACCGTCAGCAAACAACCGCGCAAGACAACCAAATCCGCTGTGCCAGCGGGCTTGCCCGACCTGCCCTGGTACCGCGACGTTGCCAATCGCAAGAAACGCTTCGCTCATATTCAAACGCTCTGCGACCAAATCGCGCGCGAGTTTCACCCCGACAAAATCATCCTGTTCGGCTCACAGGCTTACGGCCAGCCGACCGTGGAATCGGATGTTGATCTGTTGGTCGTGATGCCTTATGAAGGCAGCCCGTTCCGGCAGGCGGGGGAAATTCTGAAACGGTTGCAGGTCTGGATGCCGGTGGATTTGATTGTGCGCAGCGCCGCCGAACTTGAGCAACGGCTGAAAATTGGCGATCAGTTCATGCGCGAGATTTTGGAGCGCGGAAAGGTAATGCATGAAAGCGCAAACCGCTGAATGGGTGGCGAAAGCTGAAGGTGATTGGAACGCCGCCCGGCAATTGAACCGCGTGCGCAAAGACCCGAATTATGACGGCGTCTGTTTTCACTGCCAGCAATGTGTTGAGAAATACCTCAAGGCTCGTTTGGAAGAAGCTGGCCGCAGCTTTCCCAAAACCCACGACCTCATCAAGCTGCTGGGAATGACCGTCGCGGTCGAGCCGCAATGGACAGTGCTGCATCAATTCGTGGTTGGCTTGAATCCCTTCGCTATCGGTTACCGCTATCCCGGCCTGACTGCAACCAAGGCCGACGCCAAAGCGGCCATCCAAGAATGCCGCACCATTCGCCGCGCGGTTCGCACTGCTTTGGGCCTGCCACTCTAACTACAAAATCATGTAATTCGGCGGATTGATTTGATGACGAAGCTGGTTTCGCCGGTCGAGATCAAAGGGCTGAATAACGTTTGCTGAACTTATCCAAGTGTGGATTGCCGATACCAATCAATCGTCTGCCGCAACCCTTCCACAAACCCAACGCGCGCGCGGAAGCCAAATTCAGCTTCCGCCCGCGCCGTATCCAAACAGCGGCGCGGCTGGCCGTCGGGCTTGCTCGCGTCCCATTCGATGCGGCCTTTGAAGCCGGTCAGCGCAACAATCTGTTCAGCCAAGTCCTTGATCGAGATTTCAAAGCCTGCGCCTAGATTCACCGGATCGGATTTGTCGTAGCGTTCCGCCGCCAGCAACAACCCTTCGGCGCAATCATCGGCGTGCAAAAACTCGCGCGTCGCCACGCCCGTGCCCCAACACGTGATGTGATCGGCCTTTGTTTCCACAGCTTCGACGCACTTGCGAATCAGCGCCGGGATGACGTGCGAACTGTGCGGGTCGAAGTTGTCGCGCGGGCCGTAAAGATTCACCGGCAGCAGGAAGATCGAATTGAAGCCATACTGTTCACGATAAGCCTGCGATTGCACGAGCATCATTTTTTTCGCCAGACCGTAAGGCGCGTTGGTCTCTTCGGGGTAGCCGTTCCAGAGGTCGTCTTCTTTGAAGGGGACGGGCGTGTGTTTGGGGTAGGCGCAGATGGTGCCGGTAGCGACGAATTTTTTGACACCGTACTGGCGGGCCTCTTCGATCAATTGCGTGCCCATCATCAGGTTTTCATAAAAGTATTTGCCGGGGTTATCGCGGTTCGCGCCGATGCCGCCGACAACGGCGGCGAGGTGGATGACGAGATCGGGTTGCGTGTCGGCATACAGACGGCGCACCTGTTCGCCCTGCACCAGATCGTACTCGCGGCGGCGCGGGATGAAGAGGTGCGGCACGCCGCGCGCCTGAAGTTTGGCAACGACATACGAACCGAGGAAGCCTGCGCCGCCGGTCACGACGACGCGTTGATAGGGAAAGGTGTTCATCATTCTTTGCCTGAAGTTCAGCTTAGGGCTTTGCCAAAGCCCTGGCGGCAGCCGTTTGTGCAGCGGCAGTCATTGGACAACAACACGAGCTTTCGTTCAAACTACGCGCCGTCTTCCCCCCGATTGCCCGATTGTTGGTTGTCGTTGTTATGAGTATGAAGTCATTCCCGCACGCTGTCGCCCCGGCCATCGCCCCGTTCGCCAAGCCGGAAAACCCCTATGAAACCGCCGTCAGCGACTTTCTAGACATCGCCGTCGAAGAGTTGGCCAAGCTGCGCCAACGCCTCGCGCCGGCGTACTTTCAGCGCGTCGCCGATTTGATCACGAAGGCTGAAGCGCGCGGCGCACGGTTGCACGTCACGGGCATCGGCAAACCCGAATACGTTTCGGGCTATATCGCGGCGTTGTTTTCCAGTACGGGCACGCCGACTTATTTTTTGCACGGCACCGAATGTGTGCACGGCAGCGCGGGACAGGTCGTGCCGGGCGATGTGGTGTTGGTCATCTCAAACAGCGGCGAGACCGCTGAGATGAAAGCCACGGTGCTGGCGCTGAAAGCCAATGGGGCGCGGCTGATCGGCGTGTCTGGCAATCCTGCCTCGTGGCTGGCCCGCCAGTGCGAAGAGTTTTTATTCGCCGGAGTCGAGCGCGAAGGCAGCCCGCTGAATTTCGAGCCGCGCGCCAGCGTGCTGGCGCAAATTTATGTGCTGGCCGCGCTCAGCATCGAATTGCAGGCGCGCAAACAGATCACGCGTGAACATTACAACGCCTGGCATCCGGGCGGCGTGATCGGACAGGCGGTATGCGAGTAGGAAGGCCGCAGGCTCAGGCAACTAAGGCCCGGCCACGGCCACGATAATCCGCTGGGTAGATGAAAATGTCAGCCGGCTTATCCGCCAGCGCCGGTGGTGATCGGCAAGCTCAAACGACGTTTCATCGTCGTTGTTAGACGCACCGTCAGTGATTCGGATCGGTAAAAACCAAGCGATGGTTTGCTACTTAAAGCGCCGCAAAAAAACCTCGTAGGATTGGAAATTAAATAACTCAACCAAGTAAACCAAGTAAACCACGGGGGCACACGGGGGCACACGGGGCACACGGGGACATCAAGTCAGACGGCGTGTGCTCAAGTTAGGCACTGGTTGATTCCACTACTGCCCCGTGCGCCCCGTGTTCCCCGTGGTTGGCGCTCTTATTTAATTTTCAATCCGTAGTAGCGAATTTATTTATCACACAGCGACGCGAATAAATTCGCTGTGGCCGCGGGCGCACCAATGTTTTATTTCTTGTTCGGATCAATGAATTGCGTGTTCGACAGCAATTGCCAGCGGCCCGCGCGTTTGATCCAGATGCGCGTGAACAAGTGATGTTCCAACGGCCCGCCCGCCCATTGTTCGGTTTGCGCGCCGCGCACGATGGCGAGGTCGCCGCTGACCTCGATGTCGGTGCGGTCGAGATTGAACACGGCCACAGGCGTGGGTTGCGTGGCGCTCATGCGAAAGCCCGCCTTGTTGCGTTGCTGGCCGAACTGGTTCAGCCCGCAGTATTCATCGGCCACCGCGCGCTCAAAGGCCGCGCCGTCTTTGGCCTTGCGTAGCGCGACCAGGGCTTCTTCGGCCTGACGCACTTCGAGCGCCGCGCCGGTGAGGTTGAAACTTTCGACCCAGGGTTTGAAATGCGGCGAGAGCTTGAACAACCGCGCTTCGGCTTCGGCGGCGGCTACCTTTTCACCTTTGGGGAAGGCTTTTTGCAGTTCGGCGAGCAGGCCCAGTTTGTGCGTGTCGTAAAGTTGTGCGCCCAGATCACAGGCGCGGCTCATCACGACGCCCTGCGTAAACATGTCCGGGCTGCTGAACATCGCGTCCAGCCCGCGCGTGGCCGGCGTCATCACCACGCCGGGGATGCGCATGCCCAGCCGGTACGCTCGCGCCTGCCGCGGCTCATCAACGTCACCCAGCCAGGCGTGCAGCAGATAGGTGCCCAAGACCGCCTGCATCCAGGGCTTCGGCAACGGTTCGAGCATCTCGTTGACGAACCACATGCCAACCATGATTCCCGCGCCGGCTTCGATCACCAGCGGCGCGCCGTTCGCCTCGTAACTCAGCCCTTCGGCGGCCAGCGCGCTGTTCAGTTCCGGCGTCACTTTGCCCTTGAACATGCTCAGCATCCCGGCGATGGGTTGCAGGTCGCTGCTGGCGAGCATCGTCGGCGGGTCGGGCGTGAAGAGCGGAATGCCGAAGGGCGCGCCGCCGCTCAGTTCCGTCCAGTCGGCTTTGTTCAACATCGCAAAGGTGAATTCGGGTTTGCGCTTGAGCTGCGGTTGGTAAAACGCCCCCAGGCTGGCGAAGCGCGCGGCCACGTCTTTTGCCAGCGGGCCGTTGTCGGCGCTGTGATAAACGGTGACCGCGCCGGGCACTTTGGTCAGCTTCAATTCCTGCAAGCGCAGTTGCGGCGCGTTGTTGAGCAGCGCCTGCCGCACTGCCTGGGTCAGCGCGGGATCACCGTCCTTGCCCAACACCCGCGCGGCCTCGGCCAGTTTGGCGCCCGCCGCTTTGCGCACAGCGTCGTCGCCGCCGCGCTTGCCGCGCAGCATGCGCCGGGCTTCGGTTAAGGCACTTTGGGCCTGACCGGTCTTGGCGTCCTGCGCCGTGGCCGCGCGCAGCGTTTCCAGCTTGATCTCGTACTTGCCGGGCACGGGGCGTTGCTGCTCGCCCTCGAACAGCGTGACCTCGACGCGGTACGCGCCCGCCGGTTGATTGGCGATCCAGACCGGTTCCGTGCCCTGGCTGCCGTTGGGGCTGTCCACCTCGGCCAGCAGCCGGCCCGCCGGGTCGTAGACGCTGACCAGCACGTCCGCGCCGCGTTGCGTGACGACGATGTGCGCGGCCTGGTTGGCCGCGAGTTTGAGTTGATAGCTGTGTTTCTCATTGGCTTTCAATTCACCGTTGAGGGACGCGCCGGTGGTCAATTCGGTTTGCGCGCGCAGCGGTTGGGCCAACAGGCAGAGCGCGCAGATAAGCAAAGTGAAGTTGTGTTGTCGTTTCATTGGTCAGTCTCCCGATGAATGCGGTTGCCCGCGAGAAAAGATTGGTTTTGTGCCTTGCGGCTTTGCCGCCCGATGTGCGGGAGGTCTGTGACCTCCCGGCTAGCGGGCTTTTGGATTTTCGGGGCTACGCCCCAGCCGTGGCGTAGCCCCGAAAGAAATCGCTAAGCCACCCGGAAGGTCGCCGACCTTCCGCACATCAGGCGGCAAAGCCGCAAGACACTTGTGAGTCAGCGGATCGCCAGCGTCACGCTGTTGCTGGTGAAACCGCCGCGCGTCATGGTCAACGTGTAAGTGCCCGCCGTGATGTTCGCGGGCAATACGACGTTGAATTGATTCAAGCCCGCCAGACCCGGCACGCGCCCGGCATAGAGCAACGTGACAATGTTGCCGTTGAGCCGCGCGGTCGTGCTGGCTTTCACGTCGCCATCCACGTCCGTCGCATCGCCGCCCAGACCGGTACCGAAGACCGCGATGATGTTGGGTTGTCCGTTGGCTTGGGTGGCGTTGAAGGGGCCGGGCGCGAAGGTGATGGCGTCCACCGCGATGGCCGCGCCGCTGCCGCTGGCATTGGCCGTGAAGACGGCGGGCGCGCTGGCTCGCACGATGATCTCGCCAGTTGCGCTGATGCCGTCGCTATTGGTGATGGCGACGCTGGCCGCGCCCGCCGCCGTGCCCGCCGGGATTTGATAATTGACCTGCCCGCCGGCCACGAAGAACAACGGCGCGATGCGCGCGACGCCGTTGCTGTCGGTGACGCGCACGCCGGTGCCGGCCAGCGTGGTGGGCAAGGGTTGCGAACTGGCCGAAGCACTGCCCGTAGCCAGGCCCGTGCCGAAGGCGGCGACGATGGCTTTTTCGGCAATCGCGTTGGCGCTGAAGCTGGCGGCGGAAACCGTCGCGGCGCGATTGACCAGGCCGTTGTTGACGAACAGGCCGTTGGGCGACGTGACATAAAGCGTCCCGCCGCTGACAAAATAGTTATTGGCAAAGCGCGCTTCGAGCGGCGGCAGCACCGTTTGCCAACTGCGGCCTTCATCGGTCGAACGCAAGACGCCATAGCCGCCGTCGGGCGAGGCGTAGACGTTGCCGCTGCTGCTGTACATCCACTGAAAAACGGGAATGTCCACGCCGTCCTGCGATTTCGTCCAGGTCTGGCCGTTGTCGCTGGTGCGATAGATGGCTTGGCCGAGCACGTTGGCGAGCAAGGTATTGCCGCTGGCCGCCATCGCCAGGATCACTCCCGCCGGCAAACCGTTGTTGACCGCCGTCCAGTTTTGCCCCTCATCGCTCGAACGAAAGACGCCCGCATTGTCGGTGCAAACGAAAATGTTGTTGCCGATGATGACCAGGTCTTCGACCAACCGGCTTGTCAGCCCGTTGAGCGCCGCCGTCCAACTCAAGCCGCCGTCCGCCGAACGATAGACGCCGCCGGTCGTGCCGTTGTAAACCGCCGCATAGAGCGCATTGCCCAGCGCGGCGAAGCGAAAGATCACGCCCGCGCCCAGGCCCGTGCTCACGCGCGTCCACGTTTGCCCCTGATCGGCGGTCACGTACATGCCGTTGCTGGCACCGGCGTAAACCTTGTTGTCGAAGACCAGGTAATGAAAGGTCGTGACGTTGATCGCCGGATTGGAGCGAATCCAGGTCAGGCCTTCGTCGCGCGAAATGAAGCCGCCGTCGCTCGTCCCCAGGTACAGCACGCCGCGCTCTTTGAGCACCGTCCAGGTCGCGCGGCCTTGCAAACCGCTGTTGGTCTTGGCCCAGGTCACACCGCCGTCGGTCGAACGCGACACGCCGTCATACCACGCGCCCGCAAAGAGCGTATTGCCGCTGGCCGCGACCGCGAAGAAGCTGACGATGGGCGAGCCGGTATGCACTGTGCTCCAACGCGCGCCGTCAAACATCAGCACACCGCTCGTGCCCGCGCCGAAAAGCCTGCCGCCCATCGGCGTCAATTTGTAGATCAGGTTGGTGAAGTTCGGCGGGAAATCCGCGCCGATGCCGTTGCCCAGTCTGGTCCAACTCTGGCCGAGGTTTTCGCTGACGTAAACCTCGTTGGGCACGGTCGTGACCGAGGTGCTGATCGTGCTCGCATAAAGCTTGCCGCCATCCACGGCGATGGAGCGGATGCGCGGCACGGTGATGCCCGTGTTGGCCGTCCGCCAAGTGGCGCCGCCGTCGGTCGAGACGTGTATGCCGCCGCCCGCCGTGCCCGCGAACAGGTTGGCGCCCGACACCGCCAGCGTGTAAACCAGCAGATTCGTCAAGCCCGTCGTGCCCGCGCGCTCCCACGTGTACGGGTTGTCGCCCATGCGCCAAACGCCGTCGCCCAGCGTCGCGGCGTACAAGCGCCCGCCGCTCACGGCGAAATCGTAGGTCGTGATGTTGGTCGGAATCCCGCCGCCGTAAAACTCCCAGTTCTGGCCGCCGTCGGTCGAAATGAAAATCTGCCCGCCGGTCGTGCCCGCAAACAAATTGCCGTTGAAGGCCGCGAGCGAAAACACTTGAAAGCCGCGTATGCCGCGCGTCGCCTTCCAGTTTTGCCCGTTGTCGCTCGACACGAACACGCCGCCGCCGTCGGTGCCCGCGTAAACCTTGCCGTCATTGACCAGCAGCGCGTAAACCCGGCCACCTTCAGGGCCGAGTTGCCGCCAGCCCGACGCCGCCGGATCGTTTTTGATGAACGGCGCGGCGGTGAGCGCCACGACCCGCGAAGCGCAACCGTCGGTCAGCGTCGCAATGGGGCTGAGGCTCAAGCGGTTGCCCTGCACGGCGAATTGGTAAGTGCCGGCATTGACGCAACCGCCCAGTCCGCTGCTCGGCGAAAAGGTGATGCGATTGCCCGTCACCGCATACGCGCCGACGAAGACGCCGAAATCGTTGCGGCCAAAGCGCACCTTGCCGCCTTCGGCAAAGGTCAGTTGGTACTCGCCGGAAAAGTAATAGGGACGGTCGAGGATGTTGGTGGTCTTCTCGACGTTCGCGCTGTAACTGCCCAGCGGAATCGCCGTCTGGTCGGGACTGGCGCTGAAACTTGCATATGTTTCCGGCGCCGCGCCGCGCGCTTGATTGGGTTCGGCGGCGGGACTGGGCAAGGCCCAGCGCGTGCGCGCCGCCGCTGAACGTGGAATGGGTTGTTCGTCCGGCTCCTGCGCGAAAACCGCAGGGCCGAGCGAAGCGAAAATTGACAACACGAGGCCTATGCAGGCCAATTTCTGCCTGTTCATAACGATGCTCCTTTGTAAGTGAAGCGGCGCGGCAGGGCTGTCGTGTGACGGCCTGCCGCGCGCTTGGGAGAAATGAATGCAGGCGCGCGCACGGGGCTGGTTGCGCGTTGTTTCCCAGTGAACAACGCGTGCGTCCCTTAGCCCAGCCCGCGCGCGCACCCGCCTCCGCAGCCAAACCGTGGGCGGCTTGGCGAACTCAGCCAGCGTTAGCGGCAGACGACGCTGAACCTGTCTACTGACGCCGTCATCTGGCCGTTGGCATTAATCGTGATGTGATAGGTTCCGCTCAGCAGGGTGTTGTTCCCCGCACCCTGGCCGATGAAGTGAAAAGAATCGGTGATCGTCAGCACGAACGGCCCCGTGCCTGTGTCGCGGTAACTGTTGTGGGTGGCGCCCACCCGGCGATACCGCTTGCCGCTCGTCAGCCCCACGCCCCGGAAGTCGTGATCGTTGGCCGTAAGCTGGTAATGCGTGACGCCCTGGGCATCCGTGACCAGCGTGAACGCCACGTGATAGCTGCCGGTAAACTGAATTTCCTCCCCGGCGCAGGGAGAAAAGACGACCCCGCTGTTGTCCACTTCATTCGCGCCGTGGATGACCTGGCTTTGCGCCCGCGCGCTGAATGGGTTCAGCGTGGCCGCCAGCGTCAGTAACGCCAATGCCAGACTGGTGAAAATGCGTTTGCTCGTTCTGTTCATGTCAAACCTCCTTTTGGTTTGGTTGTTGATTGGTTGAAAGTTATCCGTTGCTGATGCGCCCGCCGCCGTGGGCGGGCGCGCGTGGTGTCGAACAGCGGCGCGGGTAAATTGGTTACTGCGCGCCGCCGGTCTTTTCCGGCGGTTTTTTAGCGGCGGCGGGCGCTTTTGCCACCGGCTTCGGTTTCGGATTCCAGAACGCCGGATCGCTCGCGGCCAGTTCCTTCGGCACATAGCTCATCTTCGGGCTGATGGCGAAGTAGTTCGACTCGGTGCTCAGGGTGAAGGCCGCTTGTAGCTCGCCCATCTTCTTCTGATTCTCCGCGCCCAGCGCGTCGGCGTAAGCCTTGCCGTGCATGCCCGGAAATTGGTCAACGTCTTTCAACGAACGCAGCGGATGAAAGACGAGCACGGTGCCGTTGGGCAGGCCCGCCTCGACGTAATAAACCGCCCAATGCTCGTCAATGTTGGCCTTTTCGTGCGCGGCATTGATGATGCGCCGGTACTCGGCGAACTCGGCGAAATGGCCGGGGCGCACGCGGAAGGTCTCGACCCAGAAATACCGCATCTGCGCCAGGTTGACGGCGGGCCGGTAACTCAACTCCGCGTCGAACGTGGCGATGATGCCGCGCGCGCCGGCGATCAGGTTTTTGTCTTGCTGGCCGAGCTGTTCGACTTCCGCCAGAAAGGCCGGATTGTTTTCGCCAAACCGCTGGGCCTGTTCGATGGCGGCGAACGAAGCATAGCCATTCAAAAACCAGGCTTCGTTCGGGCCGGCCATGGAAGTCATGCCCAGCCAGTAATACGGGGATTTGGCTTTGGCGAGAGCCTTGGGCCACTGCGCCTCGACTTGCTCGTGCGCGGCGGCCATGTAGGGTTTGACCTCTTCACGAAAGATTTGCAGAACTTTGGGCGGCGCTTGCGGCGCGGGTGTTTGCGCCAGCGCCGTCCAGCGGCTCACGCACGGAGCGGCGGCGAGCAGTAACAACACGATCAAGCTTCGTTTCATGTGAATTCTCCTTTTGGTTTGCAATTCGTTAGTACGTCGCGCCGGTTGCCGGCGGCGCCAGGGATCAATCCAACCGGCGCCAAAACAAACAGCGCGAATGTTGTGATGAGCAGAGTTTTTTTCATGGTGTTCCTTTCAGTGAATGCACAGCAGGGCTAGCGAATGTTTACGCGCACGGCATTGGCGGCATTGCTTTCCACCGTCACGGCGACTTCGACTTCGCCGCGCCCGCGCAAGCTGCGTGGCAATTTGAGGTTGAGTTGATCCAGACCAGCCAGTCCTTCGACTGGCCCGGCGAAGGTGACTTCGGCGTCTGTGCCGCCGACGCGTGCCAGCACCGCCGCCAGGTTTGCGCGCAAACGCAGGCCCGTGCCGAAGAGCACCAGGAAGACTTGTTCGCCTTCCGGCCCCAATTCCACCGGCACGGCGACGTAGCGGTTCAGCGCCGCGTCGAATTGTGTGAGCGGTTCGTAAACCTGCGTGGCGTCGGCGCGCACGCGCAAGACCACGCCCGCCGCGACGCCTTGCCCGTTGGCATTGGCGGCGAACAAGCCCGGCGCGGTGTTGGCGCTGGTGATTTCGCCCGCCGCGATCTGGCCGTCAGCGGCGGTGATGAAAACGGTCGCGCGTCCCGGCGCTGTGCTGGCGGGCATTTGGTAATTGACTTGGGTGGGCGAAACAAAAAACAACGGCGCGCGGCGCTCTGTGCCCGCGCTGTCGCGCACGATGACGAACGTGCCGCCGAGCGCGGTGGGCAATGGCGTCGTGGCGGCTGCGGCTGTGTCACTCGCCAGGTTCGCGCCGAAGGCGGCGACGATGGATTCGGGCGCGAGCGTGGCATTGCTGCTGAAACTGGCGGCAGACACATTGGCCAACGCGCTGAGTTGTTTGTCGGGATTAGTTGCGCTGTAAAGGCCGAAGTTCGTCAAACCCGTAATGAGCATTTCGCCTTTGACGACCAATGACGTCGCCGCGCGCAACGCCGGCAAGCCCGCATTGATCACCGCCCAATTCGCGCCGTTGTTGGTTGAGAAATACAGCCCGCTCGTGCTGACGCTAAACAACGTCGTGCCGGCTTGCACGATGTCGCCTGCGCTGAAAGCGGATTTAGGCGCAGCAAAAGATTGTCCGTTGTCGTTGGAAAGGAATACGCCGTTGATTGTCGCCGCCAGCACGGTGCTGCCGACGATGGCGACGCTTCTGACATTCGGCTCAGGCGTGCCAAGTGAGACGACGGTGAAATTCGCGCCCTGATCGGTCGAACGATAAAGACGGCTGATGGTGTTGACGAAAAACGCGCTGCTGTTGGCGGCCAGCCGCGTGCCGCTGATTGGAATAGCACCGCCCGTGGGCAGCGACGCCGCATTCACTTTCGTCCACACGCCGCTGGCTTCGCGGGAGTAAAGGTCGGCGCGCGACAGGGCGTGCAATTTGCCGTTGAAGACAAACAGACCGCTCGGTTCAAAGATGGCAGCGGGCGCCGCTTCCTGCGTCCAGGTTTGTCCGCGGTCGGCGCTGCGATATAGGCCGCCAAATCGGCCTGAGACATACCACGCGCCGTTGAAGGTTGCGAAGGCGCTGATGACGCGCACACGTCCGGCGTTATTGGTCGAATACGTTTTGGCCGTTTGCCAGCTTTGCCCGTTGTCGCTTGACGAATGAATCGTACCCGCTGGCGTATACGCGATGATCGTATCACCGTCGAGTGACACATTGGCCGTCGCCCCTTTCAATCCGCTCTGGCTCGGTTGCCAGGCGTTGCTGCCTTGCGCCAGCACGAACAACCCGAAACTCGAACCAGCCAGCATCGTGTTGCCCACGCGCGCCAGGCAAAAAATCGTCCCGTTATTCGTCAAACCCGCGCCGCCGACATCCGCCCAAAGCGTCCCGCTGTTGCGGGCGATGCCGGTTGACCCGGTGGCGGCATACAGATCAGCCCCTTCGTTCAGCAGATACAGCGCAGAGCTAAACGATGTGGCGCCGTCGCCAATGGGCGTGCTCAAGATGCCGCCATAGGCCGTCCAGTTTTGTCCGTTGTCGCTCGACGCATAAACCACCGGCGTGGTGGTGTTGACAAAATTCGTGCCGACAAAAATTTTGTCGGCGCTGACCGTCGCCGTCAGCACTGTGATATTGCCGTTGCTGGGCAAGCCCGTTGCGCTGGCCGTCCAGTTTTGTCCGCCGTCGGTCGAACGATAAAGACACGGCGCGGCGGGCGTGCCCAACACCAGGCCCGCAATCAAGGTCGAGCCGCTGACTTCGATCACGTTGGCAGTGCGTCCAGCAATGCCGTTGTTGAGCGCCGTCCACGTCGTGCCGCTTTCAAAGCGTTGAATACCGCCCGAACCCGCCGCGTAAAGCCTGCCGCCCGCGACGGCAAAATCGAAGATCGTTTGCGGCGCCAAGCCCGCGCTCGTCCAGCTTTGCCCATTGTCGGTCGAACGCCAGACGCCGCCCGCGCCGCCCGCAAACAACGCATCGTTGAAGCGCACGAAATACCAAATCGTACGCAGGCCCAGGCCGTTGCTGGCTTCGCTCCACGTTTTGCCGTTGTCGTTTGAAACGAATACGCCACGATTGGCGAGCCCGGCATACACGCGCGCGCCGTCGGCGAAGAGCGCGCGCACATCGGCTTCGTCGAATTGCGCGAGCGAGCGCCATTGATTGGGTTGTTGCGCGAAGGCTTCGGTGGCGGACGCTGCCGTGAATTGCAATTCCGGTTCGGACGCGGGCAGCAGCAGCGCCTCGCCGTTGCGCGCGACGCTGAGGTTTGGCGCGGGCGCGCGTTGCGCCCACAGTTGCGGCGTGAGCAGCAACAATGCCAGCAACGCGCCGAAAAAAGACACACTTAGCCTGAACATAGACAAGCCTCCTTTGGTTCCTATGCAGTGAAGTTGAGTTGAATCTTCCGGCGCGCAGCGTCCGTGGAGTGCGGCATCAATTGAGCGCTACCACTGGCGAATTCAGCACGCTGTTCCGGCAGGCGGGTGTTTAGAGTTCCGCCTTTAGGCGGTGAGCGGCGCCAGAGCGCCGCATTTCGCGCCTACGGCGCGCTGACCGCCTAAAGGCGGAACTCTAAACACTCGCGCCTGTAAGCTCGGCCCTGCCGGAATGCAGCCGGATTGAATTCGCCAGCGGTATCATCAAGCTACCGCACTCCACAGGCTGCGCCAGTTACGGTTTCGTGCTTTCGAAATCCAAATTGACCGGCGCGGCGGCCAGCGTCGGCAGCCGCTGGCGGCTGGCTTCAAGCTGTTGTTGCCCTTGCGGGGTTTGGCTCAGCGTGTCGAGCCGTTTGCGCACCGCTTCGGAAGCCGCCAGATGGGTCGAAGGCACGCCGGCGTCTACGACTTCGAGCGTCCAATCGTCCAGCCAGACGTGGCCGCGTCCGTTTAACTGAAAGCCGAAGCTGATGGCGGCGGCTTGCGTGGGCACGTCCAACACAATCGCGAACGACGACCAGTCAGGGCGCACGAAGAACCCGTCGCTCAGCCGGTTATCGAAACTCAACGGTTCGCCGAATTCGTGTTCGGCGTTGACGCGCATCCACGGAAACGCCAGCCCAAACGCGACCGCGCCTTTGACATAGCCCGACAGGCGCAGCCGTTTGCCGCGATAGGCATCGGCTTTGATCACTTGCGTCAGCCCGCTGGCAAGCGCGGTGCTGCCTTCGGCGTACTTCGATTTGATGAAAGCGCTGGCCGTGCCGCCGTGTTTGACTTCGTTGTCGGTGCCGACCAGGAAGTTGGCGTTGCTCTGCCCATTCCAGCCCGTCGGCGTGACCGTGCCTTCCGCCGGATCGAACTGTTGCTGTTTGACCAGCACCTTCCAGCCGTCCGTGCGCCTGACCCAGACGTGCAGGAAGGTCAGGAACTGCTCGCGCCCGAAATTGCTGGTCGAAGTCTCGCGCTGTTTGCCGCTGACCAGCGCCGTCTCGCCCGCGAGTTTGACCTTGACGTTGCTGGTGGAAAGCGCCGAGGTCTGCATGGTTTTGTAAAGCGTCAGGAAGGCCGCGCGGTCGTTGCTCTGGCCGAACTGGTTGAAGCCCTGATAGCCGCTGTCTGTCAGACGCTCCAATGCCGCCCCGTCGTTTTTGAGCATGGCGGTGATGAATTCCTGATCGAGTTTGAGCAGGGTTTGTTCGTCGGCGTTTTGCGCAAAGGCGGGCGCGCACAGCGTGAAGGTGAAAAGCACGAGCGTGAAGACGTGTTTCATAATTTGGCTCCCTAGCTTGCGGATGAAGATTGAAGGCCGTTGCTCAACCGCTCCACGAAGTGTTTAGCTGGAGCGCCGGCGTTTCGCAGGCGCTCCAGCTTTTGGGGGAGGGTGTGCTGGCCCGGATCGAGGCGCGCAGGCGCCAGTTTTGGGTGTGACGATTGAAAGCTGGTTAGCCCTGTTCAATCGTCACTTCCACAGGCAAGCTCTCAAGCCGCGCGCGCAGCACTTCCGCCAACGGCCCCTGGAGCCGTTTGGCGAAGGCGGGAGTGAGTTGTTCTGTGAGTTCGCTGAGCGCGCTCAAGATAACCAGATCGTCAAGCTCCTTGGGCTTCACGCCTTCGATTTCCACCCAGTGAAATGGATCAGGACCCGGCTTGCGCCACCGCCACCAAGGGACAATCAGGGCTGGTGGACAGAAGCAAATCTTTATCGGCTTTTTGTTTTTTGGGTTGGTGATGAAGAAGCAGTAGCACTTCATGATGTTCTCCTTAAAGATGGGTGATAAGTTGTATTGACGTTGTTCCAGGCGATTGCCAGGTGAGTCGTCAACAAAGGGAAATGTCGCTTAGGGCCGCAACGCGCCGTTCTCCACCACCACCTTCCCATCCAACCGCACCGTGCACCCTGCCAAATTCGTCTCGTAGCCCCACGCCGCCTTGTTCGCCCCGCCGTACTGCTCATTCCCGCCAAAGCCCAGCGAGACCATCCCGGCGGGCGCGTAATCGCCGCGTTTGGCGTGCGGCCCCAGCACCAGGCTGCGGTTGATGCCCAGGTCAACGAAGCTGAATTGATCTTTGCCCGCGCCACCCTGGCCGGTGACTTTGTCATAGGCTTTCTTGAGCGGCTCCAAACCGGCGCGCGCCGTCATCGAGACGAGCTTGCCCGCTTTGAAATCGAGCGTCAGGCCTTCGATCAAGGTGTTGCCCTGCGCGCCCAGATAATTCTCGCGGTCAACCACGACGCGGCCCTCCGCCGTGCCGGGCACGACCGTGACATAGACTTCGCCGGCGGGCAGCCAGAGCTGCACCGCCTGGCCGCCGCGTTTGATGTCTTCGGCTGAGATCACTCCGTCGCTGACGAAGACGGGGCGCTTGGTGATCTTCACTTTCAGGTCGGTGCCGTTGGGGTGCGTCAGGTGGACTTCGTTGGCGGCGGCCAGCAGTTGGCGGTACCGCTCGCCGTCGGCTTGCAGTTGCGTGTAATCGGTGTTGATGCCGTGCCAGAAAATCTGCGCCAGTTCGGCTTGTGTCAGACCCAGGCGTTCGCTGTTGGCTTTGGATGGGTACAAGCCGTTGCCGCCGATGGCGATGCTGCGGATGTTGCGTTGGCGGCGCAGTGCGCTGATGGGCTCGTTCGCTTTGCGTTGCGCATCCAGGCGCTCTTGCGGGAAGTCTTCAAACAGGTTGAACGGTTCAGCGTTGGCGAGCGTGATGTTGGCATTGACCAGCCCCGCCAGTTTGAGCCCGAGTTGATTGACCTGTGTGTCCCACTTGGCCGGGATTTCTTGCATGGCCCGTTTCGCGCGTTCCGGGTTGCTGCGGAACATGTTCACCAGCGGGAACGCGCCCAGCTTGCTGACTTCGAGCGCAAGCTCTTCCAGCAACTCGGCGTCTTTGGCATCGCCGCTGATCTGGATGATCTCGCCCTGTTTGACTGCGGCGCATTGCGCGACGACCTTTTGCGCGATGGCGCGGTAATCCACGGTAGGAGTAGGCGCCGGTGTGGGTTCGGCTGAGGGCGGCGTGGCTGAAGTCGTACCCTGGGCTGAAGCCGACGCCGCTGTTACTGGTTTTTGATCCTCGACGGGTGGGGTGGCGCAGGCCGGCGCCAGGCATGTCAGCGCGCTGCTGACAATGAGCAAGAACAGTTTGGTTTTCACGGTCGCTCCTTTTTGCATTAACTTTTTTCTGGGCAGGCGCTGCCGGTTGACAGTCACCTGCCGCGCGCGCGTGTTGGGTTGCGCGGCGGGTTTGCCCGCGCGCCGCGCAGCCCGTGATTCGCCGCGGCAAAGCAGCGTCACGCAAACCACGTAAAGAACAAACGCCACGGCGCTGACGGCCAATAACCACGCCGCCAGCCAGCGCAACACCTCCAACGAGACGGCCATCGTCAGTGTCTGTTCGGCCAAGCTGTTCCAGGGAAATTGTTCGTCTGGGATAAACACGTCGCCCCTTTGGCCGGCCACAAGCACCGCCATAAGAATTCTGTTTTACATCTGGTTATTCGTATTACCCGCAGCTACGGCTGACTGTGTTGTTGAATGGCGTAGCTGCTTTCCTTCCCGCTGATAAAGGCGCGAATCGGCAAGACAGACTGCCAAGCGCGGCAAAAAAATTCTGGCTGTCTCAACCTGAACCAGCGAGCCGCAACGCCAAGACGCCAAGTTCGCCAAGCGAAACCAAGAAAAAACCCAGGCATTCTTGGCTTCCTTGGCGTACTCGGCGTCTTGGCGTCTTGATTTGCGCGAATGCATAGACCCGTGAAATAGCCAGACCGGCAAGCTTGTGCTAGAGTGCCCGCGTTTTTCGCCCCACTTATTTTGAACCGGATTTCGAGCGAACAAGATGGCAGCTTCAGAGGCGCAAGAAGTGACCCAATTGTTACGCGCGTGGAGCAGCGGTGATGAAGAGGCCTTAAAAAGCCTGATCCCGCTGGTCGAGGCCGAATTGCACCGGCTCGCGCAAATTCACCTGCGCGGCGAACGCGCCAGCCATACCTTACAAACGACGGCGCTCGTCAACGAAGCGTATTTACGGCTGATTGATTGGCAGAACGTGCAATGGCAGAACCGCGCGCAGTTTTTCGGCATCGCCGCCAAACTGATGCGCCGCGTGCTGGTGGATCACGCGCGCCAGCGCAACTTTCAGAAGCGCGGCGGCGAAACGATTCGCGTCTCGCTGACCGAGGCTGAAACCGTGGGTGTCGAACGCGAAGCCGTCATCGTCGCGCTCAACGATGCGCTCGAAGACTTAGAGAAGTTCGACCCGCGCCGCAGCCGCATCGTCGAATTGAAATTCTTCGGCGGCCTGGAGGTGGATGAGATCGCCGAGGTCTTGGCCGTTTCACCGCGCACCATCGCCCGCGAATGGGAACTGGCGCGCGCCTGGCTCTTTCGTCAACTGAGCCAAACCTGAGCAGCGGCAGTAGGCAGTAGGCAGTAGGCAGATCGCTGCCTACTGCCCACTGCCCACTAACCTATGTCCCCCGAACGCTGGCAACAGATCGCCCAGCTTTTCGATGAAGTATTGGAGCGTGGGCCAGACGAACGCGCCGCCTTCTTGCATGAAGCGTGCGCGGCGGACACCGAACTGCGCCGCGAAATCGAATCGCTGCTGGCGGCGCGCGCGGGCGCCGGTGAATTTCTCAACGAACCAGCCCTCAAGCTGGAAGCCCGCCAGGTTGCCGCCACCCAAACCGCCCTGCCCACCGGTCAACAGATTGCGCATTTCCAGGTGCTCGCGCCGCTCGGTGCCGGAGCGATGGGCGAAGTCTATCTGGCGCGCGACACACGGCTGGCGCGCAACGTCGCGCTCAAAGTCTTGCCCGAACGCTTCACGCAGGATGCCTCGCGCCTGCGCCGCTTCGAGCGCGAAGCCCGCGCCGCCTCCTCGCTCAATCACCAAAACATCATCATCGTTTTTGAAGTCGGCCAGGACGGCCCGCGCCATTACATCGCCGCCGAATTCATCGAAGGCGTCACGCTGCGCAAACATCTAGCCGCTGGGCCGCTGCCGTTGGCTGAGGCGCTCGACATCGCCAGCCAGATCGCCGCCGCGCTCAAAGCCGCCCATCAAGCCGGCATCGTGCACCGCGACATCAAGCCTGAAAACGTGATGGTACGCCCGGACGGCGTCGTTAAAGTCCTCGATTTCGGCATCGCCAAACTGACCGAACAAGCGGACGCCGGCGCACCCCTGAGCCGCGGCACCGAGCAGGGCACGGTAATCGGCACGCCGGGTTATATGTCGCCGGAGCAGGCGCGCGGGCTGGACGTGGACGCGCGGACGGACATTTTTAGTTTGGGCGTGGTGCTGTATGAAATGATCGCGGGCGAGTTGCCGTTTCGCGGGACGACGCAGGCCGATGCCGTCGTGGCGTTGTTGGAATTGGAACCGGCGCGGCTCTCCAGTTACAACCCAGCCATTGCGCCCGCGTTAGACAGACTAGCCGCGAAGCTGTTGGCGAAAGAGCGCGGTGAACGGTATGCAACGATTGCGGAGTTGCGGCGCGACCTGCAAACCTGCCAGCCCAGCGGCAGTCGCTTCGGCATCACCTGGCGCAAAGCAAAACAGCGCGTGGCCGCGTTGACCGGCGTATCTGCGCACGCGCGCCCGAATTTGGCGAGGGCCAGTCGCAATAACCGGTTCTTACTGGTTGCCAGTTTGTTGGGCGTGGTCAGTGTTGCCGGGTTGGGTTGGTTGCTTTATCGAAGCAGTCAGAAGCCGGAGGTTTGGGCCGAGCGGTCGCAATTGCATTCGGCCCGTTTTCTCAGCAGGCAACTCGGCACGGGCAGCGGGCTGTCGCGCCCCGTCTTCTCACCTAATGGGCAGGAAGTGGCCTACAGTCTGGGCGAAGAAGCAGGCAAGACCAGTCTATGGATCAAATCTCTGGCCCGCGAACAGGAGAGCAGAATAACCGATGGACAATGGAAAGACATGGAACCGGTCTGGTCGCCGGACGGACAAAAGCTCGCTTTCCTGTCCAATCGCGCTGGGGACCGCGATCTTTGGATGTTCGAATTCGTGCCACCGTCAGCGGGCCGTCCGACTTTGCTGAGAAAGCTAGACTTCTTCAAGACCAACAACACCAAATTACTAGCCTGGGCCAAAGACCAACAACGTGAATGGATTTACCTGGAAGCCCAAAACAACCTCTTCGCCGTTGATCCCATTTCAGCCGAGTTGCGGCAAGTGACACAACTGGAGAAACGCGAGCGTGACGCCTATTTCAGTCTCGCGCCTGACCTTGACCGCGTGGTTTATCTGGACAAGCTCAAAGACGATTACTGCCTGATGCTGAAATCACTGCGATCGGATGAAACCACCGCGCTATTGCGTGGCACTGATAGCTATCGCTCGCCAGTCTGGTTTCCGGACGGGCGTAAAATTGCGCTCTTGTCCAACCACACAGGCACTTATCAAGTCTATGTCCTCTGGCTCGCTGACCGCCGACTCGAACAGGTCACATTCAGCAACGACGACTACCTCTCAGTAGCAGTAGCGCCTGATGGTAATCGCCTGGCGGTAAAAGCGAGCCAGGAAAACGGCGGCATCTATGCCTGGGACTTCGGCAGTCAAACTGAGGCGCAGTATTTCTCAGGCCGCGGCACGCACGTCCTGCCCCAACTTTCACCCGCCGGAGACCGGTTGCTCTTTCAATCGGGTAATACCAACGTGGATGGCGAAGTGGCGATTTTCAACCAGCCCGCAACGCCTAACGAACCGGCGGCGCGGTTAACGGACGGGTACCGGGGCCGCTGGGCGCCGAATGGAGCCTCCGTGGCCTTTCTGCGCGGGCCGGCGAATAAGGCCGAGTTATGGCGGCTCAACCTACAGGATCAAACTCGACAGCGGTTAGCGTCCGGTCTTTTCAACTCGATCTATACCTCCGCGCCCTACAATTTGGACTATGCCGAATACTGCTGGTCGCCGGACAGCGCCCGCCTCGTTTACAATTCCCGTCAACCGAGCGACCTGAGCAATCTTTGGCAAGTCGCGGCGGATGGCACGCCACCGGTCAAGCTGACCGACAATGCCGACAAGCTGACCTTGCTCTATTCGCCCTTGTGGTTGCCGGAGGGGGACAAACTGGTTTATCTCACGCGTAGTCAGCCTGCCACCGCGCAGCAACCAAACCTCTGGCGGCTCTACCTGCGGGCGGCGGGAGCGTCTTCGATATTGTTTGAGCATAAAGCCGGGTTACGCATTTTGGGCTGGCTGGCGGCGAGCGGAGAACTGTTGATTACTGCAGCGTCAGGCAATGAGCTTGAATTGCTCCGGATAAACTGTAATGACCGGCAGGCTCGCCCTCGCGGCAAGGTGCGAACCGACTACACGAATAGCCTCGCCCTCGCGCGGGATGGTCGACAACTTGCGCTGGCCGTACGCCGCCATGGCCGGGACAATCTGGAGTTGGTTGAAATGGGCAATGGCGCGGTCAAGGCGCTGACCAATAACCTCTCGCTGGGCACGCGCTACGGCTCCTTGCATTGGGCCGCAGACGGCCGCCGGTTGTTTTACAGCAAACAGGAACATTGGCACGACGTGCTGCTGATTACGAAAAAACCGGCGGAATGACGATTTGGCTGGCAGTTTTTCCGGCGCGTTCGCGCCTACTTCGGTGCAGGCAGTTTTCACGCGCGCAAATGGTTTGGCTTGTGCGCATATCACTCAACGTCAGAATCAGGAGAGTTAACATGGAATTAGAAACAAGCGGTCACAAGCTGAAGCGTATATCTCAAACTAGGCTCATTTTGCGGTGCGCCTTGCTTGGCTCATTCTTGGTTTCTTTGGGGTCGTTTGTTGTGTGGCGGGTGGCGGCTGACCCCTCATTGACATCTCACGCAATACCGGCAGTCACTCCCTACGAGGAATGCCCTGGCGGTTGCAAGGCTGATGAACACTGCAATCAGAACCTAAGCCCCCGAGTATGCGAGCCGAATACAACCTTCGCCGCAACTGTCCTCCCCTCTGGCGAATTCGACAATAAAGTCGAAAAGGTGTTTTCTCCTAGAACGTTGGGTTTGGGTAAGACGCTAAAAGAATG
>JANOWX010000956.1:0-4623 GCA_031418175.1 Acidobacteriota bacterium
TTTCGAAAAACCGCGAAGGCCAAACCCGTAAGCCCTTTGCTATAAACGTCGGCATTTTTTGAATTTCAGTAAATCAACTCGTAGGCAATGCCGTAAGTCCTTTATTTGCGGTAAGCCCTCTAAAAATGGACAAAGTCGAGCAGGAGGGATTCGTTATGTTGCAAACGATCAGCAAGTTAGTTGGCTGTGCCTGGCTGGCGCTCGGGCTTGTGTTCACGCTGCCTACAACAGCGCAAGCGCAGAAGCGCGATCACCTGACCGAGCAGGAAGTTGAGTTGGTGCGCGAGGCGCAAGAGATTGATTTGCGCCTCCAGGTCTTTGTCAAAGCCGCCGACCGGCGTTTGCTGGTGCTGACGAATCCGAACGCGACGCAGAAGCCGAAAGAGGAAGAGACTTGGGGGCCGCTGCCGAAAGGCACACGACTGGAGTTGTTGTCGGATTACAAACGAATTCTCGAAGAAGCCGAAGAGAAGCTGGATGACGCGTATGAGCGCGGCGCGCGGAATGAAAAAATTCCGAAAGCACTGGCGAAATTCAAAGAAGGCGTCACCAAGCAGATCGCCCAAATGCGCGCGTTTGCCCCGCAACTCAGCGACCCGAAGGAACAGCGCGCCTTGGACGCTGCGATTGAAGAGGCCGAGACCGTGACCAAAGGTGCGCTGAAGTAACAGCGCGGGTGCTTATGTGTTATCGGATTAGGTGCAGCGTCGTTCACTGGTTGCTGCTGGCAGGTGTTTACCGGACGCCCATGCTCAGGCGACCTGAAGCTGTAGCGAAGCCGAAGGGGCGGGCGTCGCTGGCTGTGGCCAGCCGCTGATTTACCACGCGCCAGAAGGTTGTGACGGCCTTTGCGTTTTGGTCGAAGAAATCTTCAAAGAAACCGGACTTGTTGAGTGGTCGCGGATAGGAATACCGCTCTCCCTCAGCACCGAATTCGGTTATCCAATCCTCCGGTTCTCGTGCGTCGGTGATCGAAAACAACTCGGGCGGGTAGAGGAAAGGACGGCCAACGTCGTTCAAGATTCTGAATTCATCAGCTTCGATACCGATCACGACATACGGCTGCCCGAATGTCAGGTCGCGATATTGCGTTTTTCGCTTCTTCAATTTGACGATCATTGTTGATTCGTTCGCACCGTTTTCGCTTCAACCCTGCCGAGGCCCGGATGCTCGTACCAGTGATATTCAAAGTATTCACCGGCAATTTCAAACTGTGGACTACTTTTCTTGACCCATTTTGACGCCCTGCCACCGTATTGCGCCACCAGACGCTCAACCGCGCGAATACGTCTGCCCTTTGCAATCACACGGGCCTGCGACAGCATTTCTTTAGTAAGCTTGATGCCGTTTCAACCCCTTCCGCTAACGCGCCAGCAATGAGCCGACATAACGCAACAATTCGTTGGCGCTCTCGACGGTGTACTCGCGCTCTTTGACCAGCCGATCCACGACTTCGTTGATGCGGCGCAGTTGGTCGTTGTCCGGCGTCTTGATCGAAGTCGTGATCTTCACCACGTCTTTCAGGTCAGTGAAGATTTTCTTTTCGATGGCCTCTTTCAGCCGTTCGTGCGAGCTGTACTCGAACGATTTGCCTTTGCGCGAATACGAAGAGATGCGGATCAGTATCTCTTGCCGGAATGTGTTCTTGGCATTTTCGGTGATATTGATCTGCTCTTCGATGGAACGCATCAGCCGTTCATCCGGTTCCATCGGCTCGTCGGTCAACGGGTCTTTGAGCTTGTCTTTGTTGCAATAGGCTTCGACGTTGTCCAGGTACGAATTGCAGAGGTTGCGCGCCATCTCTTCATAGGAATAAACAAACGCCCGGTTGACTTCGTTCTTGGCGATGTCGTCGTATTCGCGGCGCGCGAGCGCAATCAAATTCAGATAGCGTTCTTTCTGCTCAGCCGAAATGCCCGTGTGCTGATCGAAGCCGTCTTTGATCGCGCGCAAGGCGTCAATCGGGGTGATGTAACGCACGCCGTCTTTGACCAACGCATTCGACAGGCGGTTGATGATGTAACGCGGCGAGATGCCGTCCATGCCTTCGCGCACGGTCTCGGTTTTCAATTCTTTCACGTCCTTCAGCTTGAAGCCTTCGACATCCTCGCCATCGTACAGCTTCATCTTTTTGACGAGGTCTACGTTGGCCTTCTTCGGTTCTTCCAGCCGTGTCAGCACGGCGAACATCGCGGCGACCCGCAAGGTGTGCGGCGCGATATGGATGTTGCGCAGCACGTCGCTCTGGCCGAGCAGCTTCTCGTAAATCTTCTCTTCCTGCGTGACCTTCAGGTTATAGGGAACCTTGATCATGATGATGCGGTCTTGCAGGGCTTCCGATTTGCGGTTGCCGACAAAGGCGTTGTACTCGTTCTCGTTGGTGTGCGAGACGATGACCTCATCGGCATAGATCATCGCAAAGCGGCCCGTCTTGATGCTTTGTTCCTGCGACAACGTGAGCAGTGAATAGAGAAACTTCTCGTCGCAGTTGTGACTGATGAAGCCGTTGCTGACGTAGCTGTGTTCCTCCGGCACGCAGAAGTCCCACAACTCATCGTGGCCTTCCGTGATCGCTTCAATCCGGTCGTAGAAGAAATGCGTCGAGAGCGCGTCGGCGATTTCTTCCGGCACTGGGACGAAGGGCTGCATTGCCTGCGTGAGCGTTTCGGCGACGCGGTAGGAAGGCAGTGATTTTGCGCCGGCAAAGCGCCACAGTTGCTCATAATTTTGATCGCCGATCAGTTGGCGCACACCGGCGCGTTGGCGATAACCAACTCCGGCGGCGGCGTGCGAAGCAACTGCCGTGGTTTGCAATTGCCGCGCGGCTTCCGTCCATTGCGTATGCAAATTGGGCAACACGTCGCGGTGCGCGATGTGCGCTTGGGCCGCCAGCTTTTCGGCGGCAGCGCGTTTGTAGCCAAGGCCGAAGCCGATCTCGCGATTGAAAACGGCGATGTGCTCGCCGGCGATTTCGACGGTGTGATAATGCCGCTCATAAACTTCGTTCCAGCGCGCGCGCCGCTTCGCCACGATGCCGAAATTGAGCAACAACAGTTGCAGTTGCTCGGCCAGCGTTTCCGACGAGGTCGTGCATGAGACCAACTGCGTAGCCGTCCCGTCGCCGTCGAAATAGGCGCGCAGGAACGCGGCGACGATTGCTTTGGAAGAGCGGCGGATGATTTGCGGCACGTGTTTCTCGTGCGAACGCCGCCCGTCAAAGCCGAAGTGATGAAACAGGTCGGCCAACTCCTTGCTGTTGATGTGATGATCGCAGCCCTGTCCGCCGAGTTCGAGGCCCAGCCCGGTCACAATCTGCCGCAAATCGGCGACGACCTCTGCCGACGCGCTGGAAATGCGGATGCCGTAATCCTTCTCGCCCCATTTCACGTAACTGCCCTCGGCCACAAAGTAGCCCAGCAGCCGCGCCAATTCGGGCGTGACCGTTTCAGGCAAGGTCAGCCGCTTCGCCGCGAGTTCGGGCAAGCGGGCAGGGCCTTCGGGCCAATAGCCGCTACGTGAAATCGGCGCCCAATCGCCCGCAGTCAAGTCACGCAGATGCTTCCATGCCAGCCGCCCGTGCGCGTCGCGCACCAGAATGCGATGCTCCGGCGAACCTTCCAACGTGAAGCCCTTGTTGGTGCGCAGGCGAATCGTGCGGCCTGTGCCGTTGTAGATCACATGCGAAGTCGCGCGCACGCCGTCGCGCGTGAGCAGGCGCGTCTCGAAGGGGAAATCCTGCTGCCGTTCGGGTCGCGGCGGCGCGAGTTCGCGGATTTGCAGCAAGCCCTGCTCCGTCGTCACGTAGCTGCCCGGCACAATGCACTTCAAGATTTCGATGAACTCCATCAAGCCGCGATTGGCGATGTTCAATTCGCCGTCGAAGCGATACGCGCGCGGGTCTGATTCGACGCCGACTTCGCCAATGGTCGAGAGGTCAATCGAGCCGGTCAGTTCGGTAATGTCTTGTGATTTCGGATCGGAGGGCGCGAAGGTGCCGATGCCGATGCGGTCTTTTTCAGCGAAGAAGATACGCTCGATCTTGACGTCTTCGATCTTGCCGCCGTATTGGTGATCAACCATATAACGCGTTTGCGGACACAGATCGCCTTCGATGTAGATGCCGTAATGCTTCTCGATTTCGGGCCGCAGTTCGGGCGGGATCAATTGCACCGGCTCGCCGTGCATCGGGCAAGCCTTGATGGCGAAGACGGCGCCGCGTTCATCGCGCGTCCATTTTTCCAGCCCGCGTTTGAGCAGCGTGACGATGGTGGATTTGCCGCCGCCGACGGGCCCCATCAGCAACAGGATGCGTTTGCGCACTTCCAGGCGCTGCCCCGCCGATTTGAAATACTCGACGATCTGTTCGATGGCTTCGTCAATGCCGAACAGTTCTTCGTCGAAAAACTTGTAGTGATTGAGTTCGGTGGGCGTGCCTTCGTTAATTTTCTCAACGCCGGCTGACAGGATCATGTCGCAGATGCGCGCGTGCGAGAGCGCCGTGATACGCGGATTGGCCGAAGCCATTTCGAAGTATTCGCGGAACGTGCCTTCCCAATGGAGCTTGTCGCGTTCGCTGCGATGAACTTCCAGCATTTCCGTGAGACTTAACCGTTTGTCTTGCTC
>JANOWX010000957.1:0-25022 GCA_031418175.1 Acidobacteriota bacterium
TCGGTCGGCATCGCCACGGGCTTGTTGCTGGCGGCGCTGCACAACGCCGGGCTGGCGACGTTGACGCACACGCCGAATCCGATGGGCTTTCTGTGCGAGATTCTGGGGCGGCCAAAAAATGAGCGGCCGTTCCTGTTGATCCCGGTCGGCTATCCGGCAGCGGAGGCGCGGGTGCCGAACATCACGAAGAAGCCGCTGACTGAGATACTACAGGTTTTTGCGTGAGCGAATGATGTGGCCAAATGAAGATCATGGAATTGATCTGGCCGGACAGCCAGATTGCCCACATTGCACGGCATGGCGTTTTTCCCGACGAAGTGGAGGATGTTTGTTTTGGGCGGCCTTTCGTGCGGCGCGCCAAAGCCGCAGGTGAGAATCCGGTCTATCACGTGCTTGGTCAAACGGCAGCGGGCCGCTACCTACTTTGCATTGTGATTCAATTTCCGGATGGCAACGGCTACCCTGTCACCGCGCGCCCGATGACCGAGAAAGAAAAGCGGCGCTACAAGCAATGGAGAGACAAATGAGTAGTACCAAACTTCCGCAAACAGATTCGATTCAAGCACTGGCCCAGTTCTGGGACACGCACGACCTCACCGATTTTGAGGATGAGTTGGAAGAAGCCGCCGAACCGGTCTTTGAGCGGGAGACCGTCGTCAATCTGCATCTGCCTGCCGCAGAAGCCGCAACTGTCCGCCGCATCGCTCAGGCAAAGGGTGTCGCGCTCGGCGAATTGCTGCGGGAGTGGGTGGTGGAGAAGGCCCATCATTTTTGAGCAACCTCGCGTTGCTCACCGTTTCACCAGCGTTCATGCGCTGCCCATCAATGTTTGCATCACAACTGTCAGGAGGACACAAATGAAAACCAAACTTTCGCAAGCTGAGCCGTCCGCCGTCACACCGGCGCGCCGCAGCTTTCTCAAACAGTCAGCGTCTGCTGGCGCGGGTTTGCTGATCCTGCCCGCCGCGACCGTCTTCGGCACGACCGCCAACTCTTCGTTGGGTCTGGGCGTCATCGGCTGCGGCGACCGCGGCACCTATGACACCAGCGTATTCGTCGAGAATACCGAAGTCCGCTTAACCGCCTTGCACGATCTGTTTGATGATCGTCTGAATGCCTTCAAGGGGCGCTTTGATAAATTTGCCGAGCAGAAAGGCTACGCGGGCGTGCAATCCGCCAACATCTTCCGGGGCGGCAAAGCCTACGAGAAACTCGTTCAGTCGAAAGACGTGGACATCGTGCTTGTGACCAGCCCGCCCTACTTCCATCCCGATCATTTCGAGGCCGCTGTGGCTGCGGGCAAGCACGTCTATCTGGAAAAACCGGTGTCGAGCGACGTCGTGGGTGCCCAGCGCGTGATCAAGGCCGGACGCGCCGCGCAAGGCAAAGTTTGCGTGCACGTCGGCTTTCAGAAACGCTACGACGAAGGCTATAAGACTGTGATCGAAAAGATTCACGCGGGCGAAATCGGCGACATCGTGTTGGGCCAAGCCTACTATTACTACAACGATCTCGACCGGCGCGAAAAGACGGGTTTGAGCGATTTGGAAAACCGCTTGCGCAACTGGGTTTTTGACAAGGCCCTGTCTGGCGACATCATCACCGAGCAAAACATCCACATTCTCGACGTCGTCAACTGGGCGCTCAAGGCACACCCGCTCAAAGCCACCGGCACCACGGGCCGCGCGTTGCGCAAAGAAGTCGCAGGCGTGTCCGCCGATTATGTGTGCAACGATCACTTCATTTTGACCTATACCTATCCGGGCGACGTGCATATCAGCTTCAATTCAAATCAGTTCAAGAACAAAGGCTACCGACAACAGGGCGAACGATTCTTCGGTTCGTTGGGCGTGGCGGACACGCTGCAAAGCGGCCCGGCCAAGATCATCTTGAACAAGGATCAGGGGATCGTGACTTACAACGGCCCGGTGGATTTGGACAAGGCTAACATCGCCAAGATGCGGGCCATGGTCGAGAGTATCAAATCCGGTAAGTTCGACAATCAGGCCGATCAGGGCGCGGATACGACGCTGACGACCATCCTCGGACGCATGGCGGCATACAGCGGCAAGGAAGTGACCTGGGAGAAGATGATGAAGTCGAATGAGAACTGGAATCTCAAGCTCAATCTGGACAGCGTGGGCAACAGCGCGGTTTCAATGAAGCCTTAGCGGCAGCGCCTTTCATCACCACCAAGACACGCCAAGACATGAAGGATACGAAGCGGAAAGACGGGCAGGTGAGGACGCCTTCCTTACTTTCCCCTTCGTGTCTTTCGTGTCTGTCGTGTCTGCGTGGTTAACAGACAGAGGCAACGGGCGAGGGCGCATCCTCTCTCGCAGTCAAATCTCGCAGTCAAACATTGCCTTTGTCCGCCGCACAAAACTCAGCGGTCTAACTCAGCCAGGCTGTTGTTGGCGCTGCTTGGCTGTTGCTCTACAATGCGGCCCTCCTTTTGGTGCCCACCTTATTTCTGATTCTCGCTTTGCTGCGTATGCGTAAACGTGACCGTGCCGCCTGCCGCGCGCTGGCGTTGGTCTTTTGTTGCTGGTGGCAAGTGTTACCCGTCGCGGGGCAATACCGCTTTGTCTCGTGGACGATTGACGAGGGGCTGCCGCAGCATTCGATCAATGCCATCGTACAAACGCGCGACGGCTATTTGTGGCTGGCGACGATGGATGGGTTGGTGCGTTATGACGGCGTGCGCTTCACCGTCTTTGATCGCACCACGACGCCGGCGTTACGCGGCAACCGTTTCAGATGCCTTTATGAAGACGGCGACGGCACGCTGTGGGCGGGGACGGATGGGAGCGGCGTCGTGCGTTATCACGACGGCGTGTTTCAAACCTTTACGACGGCAGAGGGCTTACCGCACGACACGATCAAAGAACTGACGGAAGCCGCGGGCGGCGGGCTGCTCATCAATACCGAAGGCGGTTTCGTGATCTGGCGCGACGGGCGCTTTCTGCCGGGCGGCGCGCCGTGGTGGAAGCCGCCCGCCGTCACCGTGCGCCTGCCGAACGGTACGCAGTGGCGTTGGACGGACGCGGCCACGCAGCGGTTAATCAATCTTCGATTGTGATTAAGGCCAACGGGACGACGATCGAGCGCAGCAGCGCCGCCGGTACGGCCGACTTCCGCCTGTTTTACGTCACGTACACGGGTCTGTTGGAACTGCGCGACGCTTGGTTGCGGAATGGGTTGGCACGCGGCAGTTCCGGTGGGGCTGGGCAGGGCGGCGGCATCTATGCGAACGGCCCGCTGACGCTGGTAAATTGCACGATCTCCAATTGCGAAGCGCGCGGTGGCGACAGCACGACGGGTGCGGGCGGCAGTGGTTTGGGCGGCGGCCTTTCTTACAATCAGGGTTTTCAACTAAACCTAAGCAATTCGACCATCAGCGGCAATCGCGCGCTCGGCGGCAATAGCAACACGGGTGTCGCCTCGCCTGGCTTCGGCGGCGGAATCTCTCTCCTCAATAGCGTTGCCTTTGTTAGAGCCCTCACCATCACGGCGAACACGGCCAGCTTCGGCGGCGGCCTTTACGCCCAAACCCCCGACAGGAGTGTGCTCCATCTAACCCTGAGCGATTCCATTTTCGCCAATCCGCTGGGGGCGGGGCCGACGTGCATTTCGATCCGCAAGGCCTCGGCTTCTTTGATTTTCATGGTGGCGGCAACCTTGTCGAATCCAACGGCGCCGCCAGGGCCGCCTTGCCCCTCGCCTACATTACTGTCACGGCTGATCCGCAACTCGGGCCGCTGCAAGTCAATGGGCCGCTCAATGTGCCGACCCACGCGTTGCCGCAGACCAGCCCGGCGATTGATAAGGGCTCCAGCCCCGCCACCGTTTTCGATCAACGCGGCGCGCCGCGCATCAGCGATGATCCGGCCATCGCGAACTTTCCGGGCGGCAATGGGGTGGACATAGGCGCGTATGAGCGCAGAGTAATCAGCATCAACAACAATTTGCCCAACACAGAGGTGGGTGCCAATTACAGCACGCAACTGACGGCCAACCCGTCCGGTGCGACATACACCTTTAGCCTGGCGGTGGGCAGCGCCTTACCACCGGGCTTGACGCTGTCGAGCGGCGGCCTGTTGAGCGGCGTACCCACGCAAAACGGCGCGTTCAATTTCAGCGTCACCGCCGCGACCGGCGGCGATAGTGGCACAACGCCGCTGACGTTGCCCGTCGCTTGCCAGACGATCAGCGTCAGCGGCGTCGTCTCAGGAACGGCGGGCGAGCCTTACAGCGACAACTTTCGCGCTTTCCCCAGCGGCGCTTACAACTTCGCCGTGACAGCGGGAAACCTGCCACCGGGATTGACGCTGAACGCCGCTACGGGCGCGTTGACCGGGACGCCGGCGGAGGCGGGGAACTTCATCGTCACGGTGCAGGTGACGGGTCTTGCCGGTTGCACCGGCAGCCGGCAACTGGGGATCTCGATCAGTTGCCCGACGCTGATCATCAGCCCATCCAGATTGTCTAACGGACAAACCGGCGCAGTTTACAGTCAGAGCTTCAGCGCGACGCCGGTCTTCGGCGCTTACACTTTTGCGGCGACCGACAACAGCGGACAGCTTTCCAATGCCATGCTGCCACCGGGGTTGACGTTGAGCAGCGCCGGAATCTTGAGCGGCGTCCCCACTACGCCGGGCGCTTATCAATTCGGCGTGCGCGTAGCCAATTTCGGCACCTGCAGCCGCACCGTTTTTTACTCGCTCAACATCACGGAAGCGCCGCCGGTGGCCGGGCGTTTGAACACCTTGTCGCTGCCGGGCGCGAATCCGCCGGCGTTGGTGCAATACGTGACTTTCGCGCAAGCGCCCGACGTGCCGGTTTTTCCCAGTCTCACCGTCGAAGCCTGGGTCAGGCTGGGCAGCGCGACGGGGCGTTACGACATCCTCAATCGCCACCCGCTTTTCTTTAACATTCAGGACGGCAAGCCCGCGCTTTATCTGGCTGGGTTAAATAATCCGGGCTATCACTTCGCCGATACGCCAATCCCCGTGGGTGTGTGGACCCACGTCGCAGCGACGTGGGACGGCGCGCTGATTCGCTTTTACCTCAACGGCGCGAGCAGCGGTACGCGCACAGTGACAGGCGGCCTCGCTCTTTCGACCTATCCGCTCAGTCTGGGTTTTTGCATCGTCTGCGGCCCCGGCGTCGGCTTCCTCGGCGAACTCGACGAAATCCGTTTGTGGCGCGTGGCGCGCGCGCAACCAGACATCACAGGCAGTCAGTATCTGGGTTTGAAGGGAAACGAAACCGGCCTCGAAGCTTACTGGCGTTTTGACGAACCCGGCGGCACGACGGTTTACGATGCCACGGGACACGGCTTCAACGGCACGCTCAATGCGCAGGTCGCACGCGTCAACGGCGACAACTTCAGCACCGACGAAGACACGCCCTACAGCGGCAGGCTGTTCGCCTACACCTTTGGCGGCGCAAGTCTCAGCTACAGCGTCGTCGCGCCAGGCGGCAAAGGCACGGTGACGATCACCGATGCGGCGGCGGGCACGTTCACGTATGCGCCGCAAGCCAATGCGAACGGCCCGGATAGTTTTACTTACAAGGTCAATAACGGCACAGCCGATTCCAATATCGCCACGGTCAACGTCACGCTCAACCCCGTCAACGATCCGCCCACGATTACGCCTGCCGCCGCCATCACGCGTGTGCAAGGTTCAACTGGCGCAGCCGCCACCATCGCGACGGCCGGCGATACCGAAACCCTCGCGGGCAGCCTGACCATCGCGGCGGCATTACCCGCAGGTATCACGCTTGCCAACATTACCAATACCAACGGGACGATTACCGCGCACATTCAGGCAAACTGCAACGCGACGCCGGGCGCGCAAAACATCCTGCTGGCAGTGACCGATGCAGAGGGCGCGAGCGCGACGGCGAATTTCACCGTCAATGTCACGGCGACTACGCCGCCGGTCATGGCCGCGCAAACCGGTCTGACGCGGTCCGCCAACGCGGTGGCCAGCACGTCGCCCAGCGCCGTCGTCAGCGATGCCGAAAGCGCCGCCGGCAATTTGACCGTCACCGTTACCAGCGCCAATCCCGCGAATGGCGTGACGCTCGCCAACCTGGTCAACACGAACGGCGTGGTGACGGCGAGCATTGCCACGGCAGGCGCGACGACGGCGAGTTTCACCTTGCAAGTCAGCGACGGCTGCGCGACGGCGAGCGCGATGCTGACCGTCACCATCTCGAACGAATGCAATGCCATCGTCACGAACGGCAATTGGGGTGCGCCCGCGACGTGGGGCTGCGGCGGCGTGCCCGGGGCGGGCCAGTCCGTCCTGTTGCAAAGGCCCCAGCAAGTGACGCTGAACACCAATCCGGCCGCCCTCGCCAGCCTGACGATCACCCGCGGCGCCACGCTCACGCTCGACGCCACACGCACGCTGGCCGCCGATCTTGTGCTGAACAACGGGGGCACGCTGGCGTTGAACGGCTTTGACCTGAACACCGGCGGTTTCACGCTGACGCTGACCGGGCCGAACTGCCCGGCGGGCAGCGGCGACATCGTGGGCAACGTGCGGCGCAACGGTCTGATAGCGAACACAACCTATTGTTTCAGTCACGCGGACAACACCATCGCCTTCGACACGGCCACCTTCAACACGCCCGTCCTGACCGTCAATCTCAGCAAGGGCGGCGGCGTGCCCGGCACGGCGGCGCGGCTTTATACGATCACGCCAGGCGGGATCAGCGACTTTTCGGCCAGGCTGCGGTTGCGTTATTCGGACAGCGAATTGAACGGCTTGAACGAAAGCACGCTGCGGCTGTACCGCTACAACGGCGCGGCTTGGGAGGACAAAGGCGGCACGCCCGATGCCGCCAACAATCACGTGTCCGCCAGCGGCATCACGGCTTTTTCGCCCTGGACCATCGGCGGGCCGAGCGCACCCACCGCCGTCACGCTGTTGGATTTTGCCGCCGTGGCTCAAGCGCGTGGCGGCGTGGTGTTGAACTGGCGCACGGGTTACGAAGCCGATTGTCTGGGCTTCAACGTCTATCGTGAAGCGGACGGCCAGCGCCTCAAGCTCACGCCCGCGCTGGTCGCCGGTTCGGCCTTGCTGGCCGCCGGACGCACGACGCTGTCGGCGGGCAACGGCTACCGCTGGACGGATGCGCGCGGCGCGGCGGGCGCGGGCTATTGGCTGGAAGAGGTTGATCTCAACGGCGCGCGCCATTGGTTCGGGCCGGTTTACGCCAAAGAAAGTTTCGCCCCGTTGTCATCTGAAACGGCGGCCTCGCCCTTGCTGCACGAACTGAACGCCACCGCCGCAACGCCGCCGCGTGAATGGCTAACGGAAGACGTTGCTGATGAACCGAGTCTGTTGCAAACGGCCTTTGCCCGCGTGGCGGAACCGCCGCCCTGGACGTTACCCAATCAGGACGCGGTCAAACTGGGCGTGAATCAAACCGGCTGGTATCGCGTGACGGCGGCGGAATTGCAGGCCGCCGGCTTCAATCCCAACGTCAATCCGCTGCTGTTGCAGCTTTACACCGACGGCGTCGAAGTCCCGCTGCGCGCTTACGGCAAAGGCGCCACGCTCGAGGCCATCGAGTTTTACGGGCAGGCGCTGGACACGCCCGCGACGGCGACGCGCGTGTACTGGCTGATTTTCGGCGTCGGCCCCGGCGCGCGTTGGCGCGTGGATGCTTATGCCGCGCCGCCCACGCCCAAGACAAACAGCTTCCGCGCGACGGTCGAACGGCGCGAGAAACTGATTTACTTTTCGGGCCTGCTCAACGGCGACGCCGAAAACTGGTTCGGCCCGGTCATCACCAACGCGGCCACGACGCAAACGCTGACGGCGCGTTTCATTGACCGCGCTGCCACAGCCACGCTCGAACTCGCGTTGCAAGGCGTGACCGAGCAGGCGCACGCGGTCAACGTCGAACTCAACGGCCAATACCTGGGCACAGCCAATTTCAGCGGCAAGCAATTGCAGCGCGCGCAATTTCAATTTGCCAGCGCGCGTTTGCTGGAAGGCGCAAACGAAGTGCGCTGCCTGAGCACAGCGGGCGCGAGCGACATCAGCTTGCTCGACACGCTGCGGCTGCATTACACGCGGGGCTTCGTGGCTGAACGCGACACGTTGCGCTTCCGTCTGGAGGCCGGACAGAGCGCCTGGATCGGCGGTTTCAGCACGGCCAACCTGCGCCTGTTGGAACTGGACGCCAACGGCACGCCCGCGCGCGAACTGACGGTCAAAGCGCAAGCCGCCGCAAGTGGCTTCGGCTTCGGCTTGCACAGCGCGGCGGGCGCGGCCTATCTGGCGTTGGGCGACAGCGGGCTGGCGCGCGTCGCCGAACTCAAACTCAACACGCGTTCCAACTGGCGCGCCAAAACGCACGCCGCCGATTTCGTGATCGTCACGCCGCGCGCCTTTCTGGTGGCGGCGAACCGGCTGGCGCAGGCGCGCCGTTCACAAGAGTTGCGCACCGTCGTGGTGGAGGTGGAAGACGTTTATGATGAATTCAGCTTCGGCCACAAGTCGCCGCAGGCCATCAAAGACTTGCTGACAACGGCACGCGCGGCCTGGCAGGTCAAACCACGCTTTGCCCTGTTCATCGGCGATGCGACGACCGATCCGCGCAATTATCTGGGCCTGGGCGATTTCGATTTCATCCCCACCAAACTGGGCGCGATCTATTACTTCGAGACGGCGCTGGACAATTGGTTCGCCGACGCCAATGACGACGGCGCGCCCGAACTCGCGCTGGGCCGCTTGCCCGTGCGCAACGCCGCGCAGGCCGACGCCCTGCTGACGAAGCTGCTGGCGTTCAAGCCCGACCCACAGCCGCGCCCCGCGCTGCTCGTTTCAGACCGCACGACAGACGGCGTGAACTATCAACAACAAAGCCAGCAATACGCCGCCTTGCTGCCCGCCCTGATGTTCAAGCAATTCGTCAACCGCCAGGACGGCGCGCCGGAGCAGGTGCGCGCGCAAATCATCAACACGATCAACCGGAACAACCCGCTGCTGGTGAACTGGGCCGGGCACGGCTCAACCCAAGTCTGGACGGGCGACGGCCTGTTGCGCGCGCAAGACGCCCCCGCCTTGACCAACCGCGCGCCGGGCCTGTTCGTAATGGCGACCTGTTTGAACGGCTACTTCATTGACCCGCGGCAAACGGGCCTGGGCGAAGCCCTCTTGCTGGACGCGCCGGGCGGCGCGTTGGCAGTGGCGGCGTCGAGCGCGTTGAACTTCCCCGCGCCGCAACACGCTTTCAACCTTAGCTTGTATCGCAGCCTGTTCAGCGGCGGACTAACGCTGGGCGAAGCCATGACCGCGGCCCGCCTGGCCGCGCAGGATCGGGACGTGCAGAACAGCTATGTGTTGTTTGGCGATCCGACGCTGAAGTTGCGCTGAAAAATTCATGCGCGGTACCGTCACGGCGTTACCCCTATTGTTCAAGCTCGCTCACTTCAGCCGCGCTGAGGCGAAACTCCAACGCGCCGCGAATCCCTGCCACTTGCTCCGCACACCGCACGCCCACAATCGCGCCCGTCACAGCCGGATTGTTCAGCGTCCAGGCAAGCGCCGCCTCGCCCGCAGTGCGTCCGTGGCGCGCGGCGGCAGCAAGACCGCGATTTCGCGCCCCTCCTGCGCGAGAAGCCGCGCGGGCAAAAGGTCGCGTGGCGCAATGAAATCTTTGGGCAATACGATCTGCACAACGGCGGACTGGCGTTTATGCGCATGATCCGCACCAGTGACTGGAAACTGGTGCGGCATCATCAGGCCAATCAAATGGACGAGTTGTACGATTTGAAAAACGATCCGGACGAAACGCGCAATCCTTACGACAATGCGAATCAGCGCGCCGTGCGTGACGCGCTGCAACGCAAGCTGACGGCCTGGCAACAAAGCCTCAACGATCCATTGTTAAACGAGAAAGCGCGGTTGTTGATCAAGCGTTAGCCTGTTCATAGCAGTCGAAAAAAATCTTCGCACAGGCTGGCGGGTTCACGCGGCGTTTAACGCTTTACTGATTGAGCGAAAGTTTTGAAACCGGCGGCGTGCGCGCCGCGTCTATCTTTGCGCCAAGCGAAATTTGCCGGTTTCTTTGCACATCACCTTTCTTTTCGTCAGGCTTTCACGCCTCCCCCAAAGGGCTAGTGAGCCATTGTCAGGCCTCCCTAGCGCTTGGGTTTCAGTCTGCCAGTTCATTCCAGGTCAAAATTATGAAAGTGCCGTTCACGCAGCTATTCGTGTTTTTACTCCTCACAGTACTGGGCAGTCAGCCGTTGCTGGCGCAGGGCAATCTCCCGCGTGTGACGGTGTTGCCCGCTGACCCGCTGCGCGTGCCGGGCGGGCGTTTCCCCGAAGCCGGGATCGAAGACGGGATTGATTGCAACAGTCCGTTGCATTGGGACGCGGCTGGCAATCTTTATCTTTTCGCTTCGGTGCAGCACCCCTTTCGCAGCCAGGGCGTCGGCCTGTTGGGCATCATCGAAAAGAACGAGTTGCCGCTTTCGACCATGATCCATTCGGATTTTGAACTACTTGGCGGCATGTGGCTGGAGGCAACGTTCCGTGATGCTGATGGGACGCTGTATGGCTGGTATCACAACGAAATCTCGGCCCGTTGCGATAACGAATTTCTGACCGTGCCGCGCCTCGGCGCGCTGGTGTCATACGATGAAGGGGCGATCTGGGAAGACCTGGGCATCGTGATGCAAGCGCCGGACGAATCGTTCAACTGTGGGACAGAGAATTTCTTTTTCGCGGGCGGCAATGGCGATTTCACCGTGCTGCTCGACCGTAACAAAGAGTATTTCTATTTCTTCTTTGGCTCTTATGACAGCCAGTTTGCCGAGCAAGGCATTTGCCTGGGCCGGATGCGTTACGAAGACCGCAATGCGCCCATCGGCAAAGTCTGGAAATGGCGCAACGAGGCCTGGGATGAGCCGGGGTTGAACGGACGCGGTACGCCGTTATTGACCGTCAAAACGAATTGGCACAGCGCCGAGCCTGATGCCTATTGGGGGCCGTCGGTGCATTACAACAGTTACTTGGAACAGTATGTGATGCTGCTCAATCACGCGGTTGATACGCGCTGGGGGCAAGAGGGTATTTATATCAGCTACAACCGCGACCTCGCGGATCCCAGCGGCTGGAGCGTGCCGGAACGCCTGCCGTTTGAACCGGAAGGCCGCGCCTATCCGCAAGTCATCGGCTTGAGCGACGGCGAGACCGACAAACTGGCCGGGCGTTCGCCGCGTTTGTTCGTGCAAGGCGATTCATTGTGGCAACTTGATTTCAAGCATCCGGGCGAGCTCGACACCACGGCGCCGTTGCGTGAACCGTCTCAGACACGCAATCTGCCGGAACGGTTCCCACAGTTCGCGCCGCTGGCCGCCGGCTTGCCGAATGTTGCAAAGTTGAGCGCGCAGACTGGCCGCTTCCGCAGGCGGCGCGGCATATACTGAAGCGGCTCAATTCAGCTTGGCCTGCAACCGGCGGAAGGCCAGCAAGGCTTGTTTGTAATTGTGGTTCAGGTCGTAGGCTTCCTTGTACAGATTCATGGCCTGAATCTCGTCGCCCAGCTTTTCGTAAACGCGCCCCAAATTGAAGCGCGGATAAAACGGGCATTCATAGCGGCTCGCGTGGAAGGCTTTCTGCAACCAGGGAATCGCGTCGTAGTAATTTTCCTGCTGAATCAGATAAGCGCCGATGTCGTTGTAGGGGTTGCCATAATCCGGGTCGGTCTCAATCGCCCTGTGGCATTCGGCGATGGCGGCGTCGAGGTCGCCTTGAAAACTATAGGCCCAGCCGCGAAACGTATAGGCCTCGGCGGTCGGATGGATTTCAAGCGAACGGGTGTAGTGTTCAAGCGCCTCAGCCAGACGGCCTGCTTGTTGCGCGGTGTGGCCGCGTTCCCACCAGACCAGCGCTTCGGCGTGTAACTCTTCTAACTCTTCTTCAAAAACAAAATCGGCAAACATCATGGTTCCTTGCGTTGTCGTTGACCGCTGCTGACAATCCCCTTGTAGTAACGGCAGTAACGAATTTCTTCGTTACGCCCCAGCGTTGTGCTGGCGCAGAGCGGAGCGAATAAATTCGCTACTACAGAGGTGGGGCCACAGATTATTCATATTCCTTTCCCCTGCGGTCAAACGAGAAGCTATGGAAATTCCGGCAACTGGATTGCTAAGTCAGATTCGCGCCGATCAATTGAACGTTTACGTTTATGAAACGCGCGCGCAGATGGGCGCGGCGGCGGCGGCGGCGGTCGCAATTGAATTGCGCCGCTTGATTCGGGAACGCCAACGCGCGATTGGCATTTTTGCTTCGGCCCCTTCGCAAAACGAGTTTCTGGCCGCGCTGATCGCCACGCCCGACATCGAATGGACGAGTGTGATTGCCTTTCATCTGGACGAATACCTGGGCTTGAATGAAGAAGCGCCGCAATCCTTCCGGCGCTATCTGATCGAACGGTTGGTGAAGCGCGTGCCGCTGGCCGAATTCCACGGCTTGCGCGGCGAGGCGGCGAATCCCAAGGCCGTCTGCACCAACTACGCTTCCTTGCTGGCGTTCAAGCCGCCCGACTTCGCGGCGCTTGGCATCGGCGAGAACGGCCATCTGGCCTTCAACGATCCGCCCGTCTGTGATTTCAACGATCCCGCAGCCGTCAAGCTGGTCGAATTGGATGAAGCCTGTCGCCAACAGCAAGTGAATGATGGTTGCTTCCCAACGCTGGCTGCCGTGCCGCGCCGCGCCTTGACGCTGACGATTCCGACGCTGATGGCCTGCGCGAAACTGTTCCTCAGCGTGCCGGGGCCGCGCAAACAACACGCCGTCAAGAAAACGCTCAACGGGCCCATCACGACGGCCTGCCCGGCTTCGATCTTGCGCATGCACAAAGATGCGCATCTGTTTCTGGATCGTGAGGCAGCAGCGTTGGTGTTGTGACGCCGGTGTGTTGAGCCGCAAAAAAGCGCAAAAGACGCAAACAGAGCTGGCTTCTCCTTTTGCGTCTTTTGCGCTTTTTTGCGGCTGAACACGCGGTTGCGCAACCATTTTGCGGCAAGTAAACTCCGACGCCTATGTGGGTAAAGCAGCAATTCGATCTTCGGAAAACAACACTCGACAACGGCTTGGTCGTGCTCACGGAACAGATGCAGCACACGCGCTCGGTCAGCTTCGGCGTCTTTGTCCGCACCGGTTCGCGTTACGAAACGGCCGAACAGAACGGCCTGACGCACTTTCTGGAACACGCGCTGTTCAAAGGGACGCGCAAACGCTCGGCCTTGCAGATCGCCAAAGATGCCGACGTGCTGGGCGGCAATCTGAACGCCTTCACGGGCCGCGAGATCGTCGGCTTTCACAACGAGGTCGTGGATGAAGACCTGCTGCGGGGCTTTGAATTGCTGGCCGACTTGGTGACCGCACCCGCCTTCGATCCCCTCGAATTGGACAAAGAACGCAACGTCATTCTCGAAGAGATCAAGATGACCGAAGACACGCCGGACGACATCCTCTTCGATGTATTTTTTGAAAACCTCTACCCCAACCATCCGCTGGGCCGCCGCGTGCTGGGGACGCCCGAAACCGTGGCGACCTTTCGCGACGAACGTGTCGCGAGTTATTACGAAGATTTGTTCAGCCCGGAAAACGTCGTGCTGGCCGCCGCCGGCAATCTCAAACACGAACAGATACTGGCACTGGCCCAGCAGTATTTCGGCGCCCTGACCAAACGCCACGCCGCCGTGCCCGCGAGCGCGCCGCCGCCCACGCCGCACATCACCTTGCGCCGCAAAAAGGAATTGGAGCAATCGCATCTGGTGCTGGGCGTGCCGTGCCCGTCGTTGTTGAGCGAACAGTTTTATGCGACCGGCTTGCTGACGATGATTCTGGGCAGCGGCATGAGTTCGCGCCTGTTCCAATCGGTGCGCGAACAGCGCGGCCTGGTTTACGACGTGTACGCCTCGGCCAGTCAATTTCAAGACACGGGCTTCTTTCAGATTTATGCGGGCACTTCGCCCGACCGGCTGAGCGAGACGATCAACGCGATTCTGGCCGAATTGAAACGCTTGAAAGACGAACCGGTCAGTGCCGATGAATTGCAACGCACGCGCGGCCGCATGCGGGCATCGTTGATTTTGAGTTTGGAAGATTCCGGCTCACGCTTGAGCGCGCTGGCGGGCAACGAGATCGTTGAACGCCGTTTCATTCCGCTGGAAGAAACCGTCGCGCGCATCGAAGCTGTCACCGCCGAAGACCTGCAACAGTTAGCCAACGAGATTTTCCGGCCCGCTGACTTTGCGGTCACAGCGCTGGGCAATCTAAAAGGCTTCAAGTTCAAACGCGCCCAGTTGGCGTGTTGACGCAAATGCAGGCGAACTGCGCACCCGGCGCGGACGTATGATGGCGCGTCACGAGATTGCCGAATGGAGGAACACCGATGTATTGCCCAAACTGCGCCGCGCCAGTGGATGGCGTGAAGTTTTGCCGCCAATGCGGCGCCAACGTCAGCCTCGTCCCGCAAGCATTGACCGGCCAATTGCCGGCGGCGCAACCAGAGCAGCCCGTGAGCGGATCGCGTCACGGCAGGCGTCAGCGGCAGCCACAGCCGCCGAGTATGGAAAATGCCGGAAGAGAGTTTTTTGGCGGCCTCGGCTTTTTGTTTTTGTCATTGGCGATCTGGCAATTCTTTCCCGGCGGAAAATTCTGGTGGTTCTGGATGCTGATCCCGGCCTTTATGGCGATGGGCAAGGGCATCGGCCAATACCTTTCCGTGCGCGAACAACAGCGCCAATTGCCACCGCCCAACTACCACGCACCAGTTGCCGTGCCGTCCGCATATCCGCAACCCCAATTCCCCGTGCCGACCACTTCCGAACTCAAACTGCCGGAACAGGCTGTGGGCGCGCCTCAAAGCATCACCGAACACACCACGGCGCTACTCGAACGCGAGCGTGTAAAACCCAATGAACCAGCATAACAATTTGAAATAAGAGCATGGAGTTCAGGCTTTAGCCTGTCTGCCCGCCTGCGGCGGGTGGCAGCCTGAAGGCTGAACTCCATGCTTTTCCGCCGGACATTCACGCTGCTTTTGTATGTCTTAGCCCGTGTGCTAGGATGCGCGCCTATTTGAGCAGACCACTCCGTCATTTCATCTTCATCCAATGCGCATTTGCATCCTGAGCAGCGGGAGTTCCGGCAATGCGACCCTGCTGGTCGCCGGTGAGACCCGTGTGCTGGTGGATTGCGGCTTGAGCGGGCGCGAAACCATCAAACGCCTGCAAGCCGTCGGCGAAGACCCCACCAAACTCGACGGCGTCGTCATCACACACGAACACGGCGATCACGCGCGCGGCCTGTCGGCGCTGTGCAAAGCGCTAAACGTGCCCATTTATGTGGCCGATGCGACGCTGGAAGCATGCAAGCTGGGCGACAAGCAAGCGTTGGTGCGGCGCGGCGAAGCCATCACGTCCACGCAAGATTTCCAAATCGGGGCGTTCCGCTTCAGTCCGTTCGCCATCCCGCACGATGCCGCCGACCCGCTGGCCTTCACCGTCGAAGCCAATGGCTGCAAGCTGGGGATGGCGGTGGATTTGGGCTACATCAACGCGCTGGCGGCGGAACGCTTTCGCGGCGCGGACGCGTTGATCATCGAAGCCAATCATGAGATCGAGATGTTGCGCGCTTGCACCTATTATCCCTGGGCGCTCAAGCAACGCATTCTGAGCCGCGTCGGTCATACGTCGAATGATGAGATGGCGCGGTTTCTGCGCGAGGATTTCGACGGCAAGGCCGCATACATCGTGCTGGCGCATCTGTCGCAAAACACCAATCATCCCGAAATCGCCCGGCTCGCGGCGATTCAGGCGTTGCAAGAAAAAGCGCCGCTGTTTAGCGCCGACGCTGAACGCCGCGTGAGTATTGCTCGGTATGATGCACCGAGCGCGTGGATTGAGTTGTGATGAAGAAGCGTTTGAGCGAGACAATGGGACTGGGCGGCGGCGCGCTGCGCGTCTTAGCCGCTGTTTGTCTCGTCGCCTTGCTGGCGCTCTCAGGTTCGCATTCGATGCACGCCCAATCGGGCCGCAAGCCGCAACAACAACCGGGCCAGCAGCAACCAACCGAAAAGCCCATCGCGCGCATCGAGACCAAAGAGGTCGTCGTCCCCTTGAGCGCCTATGACGCCGAAGGCAATCTGGTCAGCAACCTCGAACCCAAAGATGTGTTGGTGCTGGAAGACGGCGAGCCGCGCCCAGTCAGCTACATTCGCCACGAACCAGCCAACATCGTGCTGATTTTGGATTCGAGCAACGAGATCGGCACCTTCAAAAACGGCGCGACGCAGCGCAAACCCAAAGAGTCGGTCGAGGTGTGGAAGAATCCGAATTACCAGATTATGCCGCGCACGACGACGCGCGAATTCGCCGACAATTTCCTGAGCAAGCTCACGCCCGCCGATCAAGTCGCCATCATTCAATACGCCGACAAAGTTTATACCGTGCAGGATTGGACGCACGACGCGCGCGCAGCCAGCCTGGCGCTCAAAGAGAAATACCGCGTCGGCATCAAGGCCAGTTATTTCGACGCGCTCAAACTGGCCGCCGCGAAACTGGAGCAATGCCCGACCGGACGCCGCGTGATTGTGCTGCTCAGCGACGGCCTGGATTCCAACAGCAAGGCCAGCCGCCGCCAAGCTATGACCGCGCTCGAAAAAGCGCGCGCGGCCGTTTTCGCCGTGGGCTGGGCCGAAGTCGTGCGCAGCGAGATTGAATTCGCCGCCAGTTGGATGGGCGCGCACGAACGCAGCACTTCGGCAACGGCTGACCGCCTCACCGAATTGCGCCGCCATCTGCCCAAACTCGAAGGCGGCGCGGTGCTGTTGCGCCAACTGGCCGAAGCGAGCGGCGGCGAAATCTGGCTGCCCGCAACGCACGACAAGCTGGTGGCCGCGAACAAGGACATCGCCAGCGAAATCGGCGCGCAATACAGCCTGGCCTTCATCACCGAAACCAAGCCCAGCCTGGAACCGACACGCGCGATTCAAGTGCTGGCAGCGCGGCGCGGGTTGACGGTGCGTTCGCGGCGCAGTTATTACGTGAGCGATTGAGGAGTGAAGCATGAAACAACGGCCGGCCTTCAACAGCAGTGGCGATTTGCCGATTGGGATTCATCAGGCGACGATTGCCGAAGTCTTGTGGCATTTCGGGCAGCACACCTCGCAACGCCGCATCGTGGCGCGCCGCCTGGAACGGATTTACAAACTGGCGCAAAGCACTGGCTGGTTGGCGCGGTTCATCATTTTCGGCTCGTTCGTGACTGCCAAGCCGAACCCAAATGACGTGGATATTTTCATGCTGATGGAAGACTCATTCGATCTATCTCAAATAACGGGCGAAGCCGCCATCATCTTTGACCATCAGGCAGCACAGAGCAAAGAAGGCGCGAGCGTGTTCTGGATCCGGCGCCTGGCGGCCATCGGCGGCGAACAAGCCGCGCTTGAAGATTGGCAAATCAAACGCGACAAAACGCGACGTGGAATTGTGGAGGTGATTAGCGATGATTCGAAACAAACTGGAGCTTGAAGCGACCTGGGAGCGCATCAACCGGTTTCAACAGCAAGTGGAGAAACTGCGCGAAGTGGAAACCGACCCTAACGCTTACCGGATGTCGGCGGGCGGCTTTCTGACGGAGTTGGATCGGATGAATTTAGAGGTGCGCGACTATCTCTGGCTACACCCCAGCGAATTGGCCGACCAAGCGGCGTGAAGGCGATGAGCGAAGAACACGAGAGACTTGCCAAAGCGTACCGGCGCGCCAGCTTGGGGCTGGGCGTGGCGGCGTTGTTGTGGACGGGCGCGTTTTTGTTGGTGGCGCGCGGCGAAACGGAGCGGCCGAATTGGATGATTCCGATTGCGGCGGCGGCGTTGAGCGTGTTGTGCTGGTCGCTCTATCAAAAGACTCGCTAAGCATGACGACTTGGAAAGAAATACTCACTGCCGATCTGGTTGCATCCGCTGACACTGCGGCGGAATTTATGCGCGCGTCGCTGGAATTCGATGACCCGCAATTTTTGGCGTTGGCACTGCAACGAGTGTTGGCCGCGCGCGGCTCGCTGGCCGATCTGCCCCTGAGCGCACAGGAATGGGCGGCGCTAGTCGAGGCGCTGGCGCAGCAGCCGCTACAACAAGCTGCCTGAGTTCCGTTGCTTGCTCAACCAACTTCAAACCAGAAATGATTAAACGCTACACCCTGCCCGAAATGGGCGCGATCTGGACGGAAGAGAACCGCTTCCAAAAATGGCTCGATGTCGAATTGGCCGCCTGCCAGGCCAATGCCGAAGCGGGCAACATCCCCGCCGATGCCGTGCCCGTCATCAAAGAGAAAGCCAAATTCTCGGTCGCGCGCATCCACGAACTCGAAAAGACGCTGGATCACGACGTGATCGCCTTCACGACCAATCTGGCCGAGCACATCGGCCCCGCAGCGCGCTGGGTGCATTACGGGCTGACCTCGTCGGACGTGGTGGACACGGCCAACGCGCTGCTGCTGGTCGAAGCCGGCGATCTGATTTTGGCCAAGTTGCAACGCTTGAGCGACGTGCTGAAAGCGCGCGCGCTCGAACACAAAGACACACCGATGATCGGGCGCACGCACGGCGTTCATGCCGAACCGACGACGCTGGGGCTGACCTTCGCGCTCTGGTACGAAGAGAACCGGCGCAACATTGACCGGATGACGCGCGCGCGCGCCGGGGTCAGTTACGGCAAACTGTCGGGCGCGGTCGGCAGCTTCGCCCACCTCGACCCCGACATCGAAGAGCGCGTCTGCTACCTGCTCGGTCTGCGCCCGGCCAGCGTTTCGACGCAAGTGATTCAGCGCGACCGTTATGCCGAGTTTGTTTCGGTGCTGGCAATCATCGCCTCGTCCATTGAGAAGTTCGCCCTGCAAATCCGCCACTGGCAGCGCACCGAAGTCCGCGAGGCGCAGGAGTATTTCAAGCCCGGCCAAAAAGGCTCTTCGGCGATGCCGCACAAACGCAATCCGATCCTGTCCGAACGGCTTTGCGGCATGGCGCGCGTGGTGCGCGGCTATGCGCTGACGGCGTTTGAGAACAACGCGCTGTGGCACGAACGCGACATCTCGCATTCGTCGGCGGAACGTATCATCCTGCCCGATGCCTGCATCGCGGTGGATTACATGCTGGCGAAGGCGGCCTCGCTGATCGAAACGCTGGTCGTCAACCAAGAGCAGTTGCTGGCGAATCTGAACCTGACGCGCGGTATCGTCTTTTCGGGCCAATTGCTGCTGGCATTGGCGACGGCGGGCGTGGCGCGCGAAGAGGCGTATTACTGGGTGCAACGCAACGCGCTGAAGTCGTGGGACGAAGGGTTGGACTTCCGCGAATTGGTGCGTCAGGACGCGGACATCGCGGCGAAGCTGACGCCGGAACAGATTGAAAAGGCGTTTGATGTGCGGTTGATGTTGAAAAACGTAGACCGCGTGTTTGAGCGGGTGTTTGGCGAGGGGATTACGAAATACAGCGGCGCGCTGCCGTTAAATCAGGACATATGAGATCGGGACGGTACCGCGCGCGGCCGCCACCGGCCCGTAGCCAGAGTGCCGGCTTGCTGACGCGCGCGGTACCGTCCCGACTTATTCAAAGGAAAAATGTAATGCTGGCAAAAGTTTATGTGACATTGAAAAACGGCGTGCTCGATCCGCAAGGCAAGGCGATTCACCACGCCGCCGCAACCATCGGCTATCTGGGTATTGACGATGTGCGGCAGGGCAAGTATTTCGAGGTCAAACTCGACGCGACGCTGGACGAAGCGACGGCCAAAACGCAGATCGAGAAGTTTGCGCACGATGTGTTGGCGAATCCGGTGATTGAGGATTATCGGGTTGAGTTGGTGCGGTAATAGCGCGCTACATCATTGTGCACGCGGCGGATGATACGCCTTATGCCGCATCTTGATCGTCTGGTCGGAAGAGGAAATCAGCAGCAGCCGTTTGTTGATCGGGTTGATGCCTTCGGGGTAGTAGGTGAGTTGGTAGCGGTCGTTGCGCAATTCATCGCAAATCTCTTTGACCGCAACTTTGATGTCGCCATCAATCGGGTAAATCCTGCCGCCCGTGCCGGTGGTCAGTTTTTCCAGCGCCTCGACTGCTTTGGGCGCGTTCTTGCGCAGCGCCCCGCGCGTGCGGTCTTTGATCTGGATGGCATAAACGGTGATGTTCTCGTCCTGCAAGGTGGCGAGCAGCTTCTCGAATTTGATCGAACTGTCGCGATCCAGCCCGTCGCCGACGATCACGATGACGCGCTTGCTGAAGCCTACCTCGGGCCGCAACACATCTTCCATCGTCACGTTGAGCGCGTCGAATAAGTGCGGCGCTTCGGTCTTGCGCAGCAACTCGACTGTGTTCTGCAAATCTTCCGGCTTGTCCGTCCAATCGGTGATGACTTCGGGTTTGGTGTCGTAGCCGATCACCTGCACCTTGTCGCCCTCATAAATTTCTGGCGCGAAGGCGGCAGGCACGGAGGCCAGTTTTTTGACATCGGTCTGGATGGTCGCCGAATTATCGAGCAAGACGACGATGCGCGCGGGCGTTGGGTCGGGCGCAAAGGCTTCGATCTTTTGCAGCACGCTGCCGTCAAAGAGTTCGAGTTCCAGCTTGGAAATAATCTTCTCGGCTTCGGCTTTGTCTTCGGTGCTGACCAGCAGCCGCTTGGGTTTGTTCGGATCGTCTACGCGCTGGGCGATGACGGGGATGACCAGCGTGCGGCGGTTGTTGACGACGTTGCGGCCTGATTGGCCGAAGGCGGGGAGCAGAAGGGACAGGGAGAGGGGGAGAAGGAGCGCGAACCTGATTGGGTGCTGCTTTGGCGATTTGTTACTGCTATTCATTTCTACTACTCCTTTTTCAGGCACTGGTTGCCGGTGCGGCAGTCTCTTTCTTCCCGCTCTTGTCGGCCTTCTCGGTTTTATCAGCTTTCTCGCTCTTATCGGCCTGCTCGGTTTTATCAGCTTTCTCGCTCTTGTCGGCCTTCTCGGTTTTATCAGCTTTCTCAGTTTTTTCAATCTTATCGGCCTGCTCGGCTGTGTCGGTTTTCTTTTCTTCGCTCTTGCCCTTGTTGCTGTAATCGGTCACATACCAGCCGGAGCCTTTGAATTGAAAGGCCGTCTGGGAAAAGATTTTTTCCAGTTTGTTGGCCTTGCACTGCGGGCATTTGAGCAAGGCCGCGTCGCTCATTTTCTGCATCACTTCCAGGTGATTCCCGCATTTCAAACATTCATATTCGTAAATTGGCATAGCGTCGTTTGAAAATTACCTCGCTTGTTTCGTTGTTCAATTGGTCTTGTGGTGCGCGCGGAATTTAGCATAGCGCGCGCACCGCCTACAACGGGCTGTTTCGGCGCGGGGGATGGGGTTGAGCCACGGCCTGGCGGCGCGCGGGTTTCTTGCCGGGCGGCTCTTTCGCTTGAATCACGAGTTTGAAGCCTAGCGCATCAAGCATTGTCTGGAAGGTGCTGATGGTCGGATTGCCTTCTTCGGTAAGCTGGCGGTAAAGGCCCGCGCGATTCAGTTGTGTGTCACGCGCCAGCTTGCCCAAACCGCCGCGCGCCTCAGCCACGTGGCGCAGGGCGAGTAAGAGCGTCGGCAGGTGATTCTCTTCCACGGCGGCATTCAGGTAAGCCACCGCCTCGTCTTCAGACTGCGCCAACTGTCCGATCAAGTATTCGTCCCAGGTGCGCAATGGTTTGCTCATTGTTGGTACCTCTTGCAGTAATCGTCCCAAAACCGCTGGGCGGCGGCGATGTCTTTTTGCTGCGAGTTCTTTGCTCCGCCACACAACAGCAAGATGAGCCGGTCGCCCGCAAAAGCAAAATAAATCCGGTAGCCCGGCCCGCAATCAACCCGTAATTCGGAAAGGCCCTGGCCCACCGCTTTGTAATCGCCAGGATTGCCGGTTTGCAAACGGGTGAGGCGCGCGCGAATCCGCGCTGTGGCCGTTTGGTCTTTCAGCCGGTTGAGCCATTCGCTCAATGGTTCAGCGCCAGCGGCTGTTTGGTAAAACTCCAATGTCAGCGGGCGGTCATCGAACAACCCGCATTGTATACTTTGCTAGACACAAGGCCAACGTAGCGATTCCGTCTTCGGCTTGTCCCTGCGGCGGCGATTTGGTAGAAGTGGCTCGCTCTTTCGCCCTTGGTGGCAACGCCTCAATCAACCCTTCGCAACGCAGAAAGGATCGCCCTATGAAATCGAAGCTCGCAACCCTGTTTCTATTTGCCCTGCTCGTCTTTGCGCCTGCCCAACAAGCGCAACGGCCCGAGACCTTTCGTCCGCCGATACGCGGCACACGCGGCGTGGTTGCGGGCGGGCAGCCGCTGGTGGTCGAGGCGGGCCTGCGCATGTTGCATCGCGGCGGCAACGCGGTTGACGCGGGCGTAGCGGCGACGCTGGCCGGTTCGGTGATCGAATTTTCGCACTTCGCGTTTGGCGGCGAAGTGCCCGTGCTGATCAAACTGGCGAATCAACCGGTCATCACGATCAACGGGCAAGGAACTGCGCCCAAGCTGGCGACGCGCGAGTTTTTTGAAAAGCGCGCCAGTCAAAATCAGGGTGGGCCAGAAGTGCCCTCTGAGGTAAGAGGCCGCAAACCGGGTTTGATCCCCGGCACCGGCCCGCTGGCGGCAACTGTGCCCGGCGTGCTGGATGCGATGGTCGTGGCGCTCGATAAATTCGGCACGCTGAAATTGGCCGATGTGATGCAGCCCGCGATTGAATTGGCCGAGGCCTTCCCGATTGATGAACTGCGCGTGGCTTACATTCGCAACACGCGCAGCGTCTTTGAACAATGGCCCGCCAGCAAAGCCGTCTTCCTGCCCAACGGCGAAGTGCCCAAGGTCGGCGACATCTTCGTGCAAAAGAATCTCGCCAATTCCCTGCGCGAGTTAGTCGAAGTCGAAAAGAAAAACGCGAAGCGGGGCCGCAGCGCCGCGTTGCAAGCCGCGCGCGATCATTTCTATCGCGGGCCGCTGGGCCAACGCTATTGCGACGCGGTGGAAAAGGCGGGCGGTTTATTGCGCGTCGGCGATCTGGCCGCGTTCAAGGCCGAGCTTGACCAGCCCACCAAGACCAGCTTTCACGGCTACGAAGTTTATAAAACAGGCTTCTGGGCGCAGGGGCCGGTGTTGTTACAGACGCTGAATCTGCTGGAGAGCTACGACCTCAAAGCGCTCAAACACAATTCGGCCGATTACGTGCACACGCTGACCGAAGCCATCAAGCTGGCCTTTGCCGACCGCGACCGCTATTACGGCGATCCGCATTTCGTCAAAGTCCCGGCGCTGGAATTGCTCTCGCCCGAATACACGGCGTTGCGACGCACGCTGATTGATCCGCAAGTGGCTTCGCTGGATCAACGCCCCGGCGATCCCGTCAACAAACGCGCGCTGGCGCAATTGATCGGCTACGTTTCGGCTTCACCCGCAATTGGCCCAACCGAAATCCCCGAAGCCGAACGCGCGCACGATACGACCTGCGTCAATGTGATTGACGGCCAGGGCAATGTCTTTTCGGCCACGCCGAGCGGCGCGTGGCTGCCCAGCGTGGTGGCAGGCGACACGGGCATCCCGATTTCATCGCGGCTGCAAAGCTTCCTGCTCACGCCCGGTCATCCCAATGAATTGCAACCGGGCAAACGCCCGCGCATTACGCTTTCGCCGACGCTGGTGCTGAAAAATGGCCAGCCCTTTGCGGCGCTGTCTACGCCGGGCGGCGACAATCAGGATCAGGCGCTGTTGCAGGTGCTGCTCAACGTGATCGAATTCGGCATGAATCCGCAGGAGGCGGTCGAGGCCGCGCGCTTTGAAACGCTGCATTTCGTCAGCTCGTTTGAAGACCACAAATTCAACCCGGGCATTTTGAATCTGGAGAGCCGCTTCGGCGCGGCGTTGCACGAAGCGTTGAAAGCGCGCGGCCACAAGGTCGAAGTCAAACCCGACTTTGCGCCCACGGCCGCGCCGACCATCATCCTCTATGACCCGCAACGCAAAGTGATCGAAGCGGGCGCGGATGTGCGGCGCGGGCGTTACGCCATCGGCTGGTAAAGCGCTGCTCCCACAAAGTCACACGAAGAATCACGAAGAGGTGTGATCACTTATGACGCCACCGTTGCCGCCCAATGTTACGACTGACCCGCGCCGTTCGACGGTGTTTATCAGCTATCACCGCGAGAGCGGGACGGAGTTTGCCCAGCGCTTGATTCCCGCACTCAATCACGCTGGGCACGGACATTGGCTCGACACCATTGACATCAAGGGCGGTGACGAATGGATCGCGGCCATTGTCGAAGGCATCAACCGCGCTGATGCTCTGGTCGTATTGGTTACAGCCGAAGCTTTGCGCAGCCGCTGGGTGCTGCGGGAAATCTGGTTTGCCGAAGAGAAAGCCAAGCGCATCATCCCCTGCCTGCTGCAACCGGCCGCGCCCGAAGATTTCTTTCGCCTGAGCAATTATCAAGGCGTCAATTTCGCTGGGCGCGAGTTCGACCGCGCCTTTGACGAATTATTGCGCGCCTTGCCCGCCGCCGCGCCAGCGCCGTCGCCGCCGCCCGCTGCGCAGCGTGAACTGGAAGCCGCCTACCTCGACCGGCTGCGGCTCGAAGAATTAGTCAACACCGACAAATACACGCCGCTGGGCGGGGCTTCGCAACAACAAACACGGCAGGCCGAGATGCGCGCCGTGTTTGAATTGATGCCGCTGCGCGTTGGCAAGGCGGCGCACACAGCGCAAGCGCCGCGCAAGTTTGAAAACGCCGTGGCGGAAATCCTCAAGCTGCGGCGCGCCGTTTTGCTGGGCGAACCGGGCGGGGGCAAAACCACGACGATTTGGAAGCTGGCGGCGGAGTTGGCCGAACGCGCGCGGCAGGACGCCAAAGAGCCAATTCCCCTGCTGATTCGCTTGGGACGTTGGACGGCACGTTTGATCTGATCATGGTGGCCAGCGGTGCGCTGG
>JANOWX010000958.1:0-4390 GCA_031418175.1 Acidobacteriota bacterium
CGACGTAGGCGGCGATTTCGGGTTGCAGCTTGACGTTGATCTCGCCTTGTAGCACAGCGGCGGTGAGCACGCGCTTGGCGTTCAGCGCTGTGGCGGTCGTGAGTTTGACCACTGAGCCTTTGGTCAATTGCACCTGGCCCAAACCGGCCAGCGCCAATTGCGCGCCGGCATTGGCGGACGCTTGCACGATCTCGCCATCCCACAGCAATTCCTGGCGGCGCGCGTCACGGCCATTGATTTTGACCGTCCCGCCGGATTCAACCACCCCGATCATTCCAGCTTCATGGCCAGCTTTGTTATTGGAGTAAAGCTTGACCGCGCCTCGCGCTTCAGTGCCCGTGACGAGTTTGATCGAATGCAACAGCGCGGCGCGTTCGGCAACCGCAATGGGTTTCACCGTTGGCGTCGCCGTGCTCGTCTTGCTTGAATTCATTGACGGCAGGCTGAGCGCGAAGCTGCCCATTTCACCGGCAATGCCATTGGCTGTTGCCAGCGTGGCCGCGCCTTCACGAATGCCGAGCGTGAGTTTGGTGCTGCCAGCCGCGAGCCAGGCTTTACCTGCCGCTTCCAAATAGGCGCTGGCGCTGGGTTGCAACTCGACTTCGATCTGGCCGTTGAACACCGCCGCCACGAGCATGCGCTTGGGCTGCTCGCTCGCAACGCCGCTGCCGTTGGCATTAATGGCCGCGCTCAAACGCACGAGCGAGCCGCTGCTCAGTTTGACCTGGCCCAGGGCTTCGAGCGTGACGGCGGCGCTGGCATTGGCCGGAGCCTGCAACAGTTCGCCGTCCCAGACCACGTTCTTGCCATTGGCTGCGCGGCCGTTGATCAACACCGCGCCGGTTGATTCGATGGTGCCGATGGGTGTGGCCGCTGGATTGTTGCGCAACGCGGCAACTTTCAAATCGGCAGCCAGCGTTGCTAGCGGCGCGGCAAGCGTTGACAGCACCAGGCTCAAACACAAACTGGCTACGGCACTTTGAGACCTTTTCATTCTGAATTCTCCTTGGAAGGTAGGACGGGCTACAGCCTGTCCTAAAGCATGCAAGAAACAGAAATTCTCCCACGAAGACACACGAAGAATCACGAAGAAAACCGCACTGGCCAGATCGTAGCCTGGGCTCTGCCTTCATGCACCTTCGTGTGTCTTCGTGGGAAAAACATTTTCTTGAACTCTATAACGTCGGCCAGACTAAAGTCCGGCCTACCATTATCATTGCCAGCAACACCCCGGCTTAGCGGATTTGCACCCGCACGGGATTGGCTGCTTTACCATCAACAAACAATTGAATTTCGGCCTCGCCGCGTCCGGCCAGTTGGCTTGGCAACAGCAGGTTGACCTGGTCTACGCCGAGCAATCCGCCTTGCTTGCCGGCAAAGGGAATCGCCACGTCCAGACCGCCCACCGTCGCCCGCAACGCTTGGGGCGCGCGGCGATAGCGGATGCCGGTGCCGAAGAGCACAGCGAAGACCTGCTCTTTCGGATTGCGCACGTCAATCGCCACCGGATCGAAGCGCCGCGTCGCCGGATTGAACTGCGCCAACGGTTCATAAACCTGCGCGCCATCCGCCTTGACGCGCAAGATCAGGCCTGTGGGCAGCCCCTTGCCGCTGGCATCGGCAGTGAAGAGGGCCGGTGCGACATCGGCGATCGTGATGTTGCCGGTCGAGATCGCCCCGTCCGCCGCCGCGATGGTCACGAGCGCGGGGCCGTTGGCGATACCGCGCGGCACCATGTAATTGACCTGGCCGGGCGCGACAAAGAACAGCGGCGCGGCGAATTCGACGTTATTGCTGTCGGTGATCAGCACGCGCGTGCCCGCCAATTCGGTGGGCAGCGGTGTTGTCGCAGCCGAGCGCGTTTCGACCGCGAGTTTGCTGCCAAAGGCCGCGACCAGTGATTCAACCGCCAACCCTTGCGCGGCGGCAAAGCTGGCCGCCGAAACGTTGACGACACGCCCTTGTTGCGAACCGACAATCCCGGAGGTTTCGACCAGATTGACTTGACGGTCGTGCACGGTCACCCGCACGCGTTGCACTTCGGGACGGCGGTTCGCGCCGCTGAACTTCTTGACGATCGTGAAGCTCTGGCCCCGCACCATACCGGCGCGCCCGATGTCTTCATCTAAATAGAAGACTGGCGCATCGCCCACCGGCACGTCACCTTGATTCAGGAATTGATAGGTGGCGCAGTAAAGATCCATGTTGGCGTCGTGCACCGAGAATTCGACCGAGAACTCGTCGTTGTTGCGCGCCAACACTACCAAGGGCGACAGACTCGGCGTGGTTGGGTTGATCAGCTTGAATTCAGGGGCTACGCGGCCCGTGACCGGATAACTGAAACTGCGCGCGGAGCCAGCCTCATTCGTCGCATTGGTGGCAATCGTGAGCAGCGAATTGAGCAGATCGGGAATCGCCTGGTTGGCGCTCAGGCCCGACGTTTTGCCCGCCGCCATCGGAATCTTCGGATTGAAGAAGAGGCGGAATTCGCCGCGGCCACCGCCCTGAATGGTGATCGGCGTATTGCCGGTCAGGAACTGCGCCGCGCCGTCAGCCACCACGGCCAGCGGGAACGTCGCACTGTCATTGGCATTGCTGATGCGGCCGCTGCTCACATCGGCGCCGGTGCGTTGCACAGCGAAATTGACGAGCAACGGCAAACAGCCGGCGTTTTCAATCGTGAAGGGATACCATTGCGGATTGGCGAGGCCTTCGCGCCGCAATTGCACTTCGTTGAAATTGAAGGCGCTCGTCGAACCGAGGGTGATACGCGGATCGGGCGGCGCTGCCGTGACGGAAGACTGCGCGGTATTGTTCGCGGTGTTGGGGTCGAAATTGATGGCAGTCACTTGCGCACTGTTCGTCAGCACGCTGCTTTCGATGCCCGGGCAATTCACCCGCGCGACCAGCGTCACGGTCGTTTCGCCGAGTGGCAAGAGCGCGAAGGTCACGGTGCGATTACGCCCTTCACCGCCGCACACGCCGTTCCCACTGGTGCTGCACGAAACAAGCGTCGTGTTGGGTGTCAAACTGTCAGTGAGCACGGCATTGACTGCTTGCGCCGGCCCGGCGTTGTTGATGCGCAAGGTATAGGTCACGAGCGTGCCGTTGGTCACGACGCTCGGCGAAGCCGTTTTGCTGAGGGCCAAATCCGCCGCGCCTTCAATCGGCGGCGTCGGCGTGGGGGTTGCTGTTGCGGTGGCGGTGGGCGACGGCGTCGGATTGACCACCGTCAGTTCGCCCAATACGGTCACGCCAAAGATCCCGCCCTGCCCCGTCGGGATGCGTGTAATCTGGTTGCCGCTGGCGATGTCGAATTTGTAGACGTTGCCGGTCGAGATGCCGCCGCTCCAGAACGAAGTGCCGTCGGGGTCGAGGTTGACGGCGAACCAGGAATCTTCGCCGGGCGCGTCGTAGCGTTGCGTGATGGCGCCGCTGGCATCCAAGCGCAACACTTCGTTGGTATCGGCCACGATCAACCCGCCGCTCGGCAACAAGCGCAAAGCGTAAGCCGCCGAGTGCGGCAAATTGTTGACGAAATCAGTGAGTTGAGTTTTGGTGCAGACGTTGTAACGCAAGATGCGCGCGCCTTCCGACGTATAAAACATGGTGCATTTGTCAGCGGCCAGATCAATCCAATCGCTGCCGCGCCGTTCGACCGTCACGTCATAGCGGTCTAAGGGATTGCCCGCCGCGTCGAATTTGCGAATGTCGTTGTCGCCATCCACCGTGCCGACAAAGGCGTTGCCATCCGCGTCGAAGATCACCGATTCGGGACGGCCGTTGAAGCCGCTGCCGAAATCGCCCAGGCGCACGCCATTCGCGTCAAAGCGCACCACCGTGCGTGAGCTAAATGCGGTCGCATAAAAATTGGCATTCCGGTCAAACGCTCCGCCGGTGATAAAAGAGCCGGTGCCCGTGGCCGTATCGAGTGTTTGCAACAACGCGCCGCTCGTGGGCGAGTAACGTTGAATCAAGCCGTCGGTCAGCGAGACAAACACATCGCCTCGTTGAAAACCGCCCTGCCGCGCTTGCGTGCCCGGCCAGGGCACGCTGATGGCGCAAGTCAGCACGCCCAGCAACAACGCGACCTTGAAACTGACGCTGTGTTTGAGCGCGTGCTCAATTTTGAACCTGATTGATTGAAATAGAGTGTTTGCAATCTGCTTCATTGCGGCGGCCTCCTGAAACCGCAAAACCGCGCGGAGCGTTCAGCGCTTCCGCTACAGTGTTAAGCCATCTGCCGGGCCAACTGCTGAAAAAGCCCGTTGTGCCTGCCCGTTGTCATTCCGTTGTCATTCCGTTGTCATGCTGAATGCAAGCTTGAAATGCATATCCAAACTGCCGGAGCACCTAGCTGTCTTGCCACGGTGTCTGCCCGGCGGGCGGC
>JANOWX010000959.1:0-14369 GCA_031418175.1 Acidobacteriota bacterium
GGAGGCGAAGACGCAACCACCGGAATTAGGCCAGCGCGTAGCCGCGCCCCGGCAGGGGCGCCGGACTGAGACTCAACGCGACTATTTTCGTCAGCCACGCCCCGCCAGTCGGTTCAAATGAGTTGCCGGCCTGGTTACGTACGCAGTCTCAGTCCTGCGCCCCTGCCGGGGCGCGGCTACGCGCTGGCCTAATTCCGGTGGTTGCGTCTTCGCCTCCACCATCGGCTAATTTCCCAGGCGCCTCCGGCGCAAAGAGCTGTCAACTGGCAATCAAACATTCTTAGTGCGTAACATCAGTTTTTAAAATTCAGGGGAACGATGAACTGTCGGAATCAAGCTGACTCTTGCTTCCTGGCCCCTGGCTCCTGACAGCATGAAAATTGCGGATGATTTGCCGGGCTTCAGGAGTCAGGGGTCAGGAAGCAGGAGTCAGCTAGCAAGCGGGACGCGCTTTTATCCAATGAACTTTGGAACTACTGGGTCTAGCCAGAGCCAGCCCAGGCTGCCTTTGTCACACCGCTCGAACAATTCTGAAATCAAAGCGGCATTCGCCCCGTCTTTCCCACCAGAGATTTCTCCCAGGCTGGTTACCCCATTGCTCTATGGCAGCGAGCGAAGGTAAGATCAGCGCACTTCCTGCAATTTCATCTTGCAACATAGTCGAGCGAACAGTTTTCGGTAAGCGGGTTCCGCCAGCAAAAGTCGCGGCAACCTGCGCTGCCCAAATTTCACAAGGAGCATCAATGAGCAAACAAACCACCCGGCGCGAATTCGTCAAACAAGGCGCGGCGGCGGCGGCAATCTTTTCGACGGCCCCGACCTATGTCAAAGCCAGCGTCTTCGGCGCGAATGATCGCATCGCGCTGGGCTTCATCGGCGTCGGCGGGCGCGGCGGTTCGCTGCTGCGCGATTTTTCGGCGGCCTCGCAAACGCATCCGTTGCAAATCGCGGCCGTCTGCGACGTTTACAAAAAGCGCCTCACCGGCGCGCAAAATCGCGTCGAGCAGTTGACGAAGGCCAAACCCGACATGGCCACGCTGGATTACCGCGAGGTCATCGCCCGCAAAGACATTGACGCCGTCGTCATCGCCACGCCCGATCATTGGCACGCGCCGATTGCCATCGCCGCGCTGCAAGCGGGCAAGGATGTCTATTGCGAAAAGCCCATGACCAAGACCGTCGAGGAAGCCAAGAAATTCGCCGACGCGGCAAAAGCGAGCAACCGCATCGTCCAGATCGGTTCGCAAACGACTTCGAGCGATCAATGGTGGAAGGCGCGCAAGGCCATTCAGGACGGCATGATCGGCCAGTTGCTGATGAGCCAGGGCAGCTATCACCGCAACTCCATCGAAGGCGAATGGAACTACACGATTGATCCGAACGCCGGGCCGAACGGCAAGGGCGAAGATTTCATTGATTGGAAGATGTGGCTGGGCAGCGCGCAGCAGCGTCCCTACAACGCCGACCGCTTTTTCCGCTTCCGCAAGTATTGGGATTATTCGGGCGGCATTGCGACCGACCTGTTTTATCACGTCGTCGCGCCGCTCAACCTCTGCTGGGGCGAAGCGCAGTTCCCGCACAAGGTGATGGCGTCGGGCGGCACCTATGTCTTCAAAGACGAACGCGAAGTGCCCGACACCTTCCATCTGATTGCCGAATTCCCGCGCGGGCATTCGTTGGTGTTGAGTTCCTCGATGGCGAACAGCACGCACATCCCAGGGCTGATTCGCGGCCACGAAGGCACGATCATGATGGTGCCCGAAGGCCAGTTCGAGGGCCGCGTGGATCACATCACCGTCACGCCCGAAAAGATTTTCAAGAAGAAGTTCGTTGAAAAGTTCGGTAGCGAAGAGGTCAGCCTAATGACCGAGAAGCGCGAGTCGCATTACGAAAACTTCCTGCGCTGCGTCAAGACGCGCGAGAAGAACGTGCTCGACGCGCAAACGGCCTATCGCGCGATGACGACCATCGGCATGGCAGTCGAATCGTACCGGCAAGGCCGCGTGCTGTATTTCAACGAAGCGACCGAAAAGGTGACCGACAAACCGGTGCCGCTGCCAATGCAAACAGCGCGGGTCTAGCTACGGGTTGAAGGAATAGGCAGCCGCCGGTTGAGGCAATTCAACCGGCGGCTTTTGACTTGAAACCGAAGTGTTACCCTTGCCGTCCTAAACCGGCAGCAAACCCACAACCACCATCCATCACCAGGAGGACACGTTATGTTTCACCGCCGCACTTTGTTTGCCTTGCTGCTCGGCGCCACGCTCTTGAGCGCCGCCGCTGCTGCACAAACGCCCTATCAAAAACCGCCGAAGGCCGTGCTGGACGTGCTGGACGCGCCGGCTACCCCCAACGTCTCTTTCAATCCGACGCGCGACAAAATGCTGCTGGCCGAAGCCGCGCGCTACCCATCCATCGCCGATCTCGCGCAGCCGATGCTGCGCCTGGCCGGTTCGCGCATCAACCCCAACACCAACGGACCGCAAAACGCCGGGCGCATCACCAAGCTGACGCTCAAAAACGTCAGCGACGGCAAGGAAACCCTCATCGTCATTCCGCCCAACGCCAAGCTGGGCTTGCCCGAATGGTCGCACGACGGCAAACAATTCGCGCTGACGAACACGGTGGCGAATGGCGTCGAGCTTTGGCTGGGCGACGCCGCGACGGGCAAGCTGCGCCGCGTGCCGGGGGTGTTGCTCAACACGGCCTTTGGGGGTGCCGGTGGCGGAGGAGGTGGACGCGGCTTCGGCGGCAATGATGCGGTGCAATGGCTGTCCGATGGCAAGACGCTGCTGTGCCAAACCATCCCGGCTGGACGTGGCCCCGCGCCCGCCGCGCCCGCCGTGCCGATTGGGCCGAACGTGCAAGAGAATTACGGCAAGACCGCGCCCGCGCCGACCTTCCAGGATTTGCTGCGCGACGCGCACGACGAAAAGCTCTACGATTATTTCGCCACCTCGCAGATGGCGCTCGTCAATGCCGCGACGGGCCGGGCCACGCCGCTGGGCAAACCGGCGATTTACGATTCGTTTGAACCCGCGCCCGACGGCAATCACTTCCTGGTGGCGACGCTCCACCGGCCCTATTCGTATTTGCTGTCCGCTTCATCCTTCCCGCGCGAAATCGAAGTCTGGGATCGCACCGGCAAGCTCGTGCACAAAGTCGCCAGCCAGCCGCTGCTCGATCAAATTCCCATCGAAGGCGTCCAAACCGGCCCGCGCCAGATCAACTGGCGTCCCACCGAACCCGCGACGCTGGTCTGGGTCGAAGCGCTGGACGGCGGCGACACGAAAAAGAAAGCCGAACTGCGCGACCGCGTGGTCATGCTGAAAGCGCCCTTCACCGCACAGCCGGTCGAGCTTTACAAAACGCAGCAACGCTTCGCCGGTTTGACCTGGCTGGAAAAGGGCGGGCAGGTTTTCCTGAGCGATAACGACCGCGTGCGCCGCCGTTCGCGCACCTTCCTGCTCAACGCCGACAGTCCATCTCAGAGTGGGGCGCAAGCCGCCAAGCTGGTTTGGGATCGTTCGGTGCAGGATCGTTACAACGACCCGGGCCGCCCGGTGATGCGGCGCTTGCCGAACGGGCAGGCCGTGATTCAGCAGAACGGAGACTTCATTTTTCTTGATGGGCAGGGCGCGTCGCCGCAAGGGGATCGTCCGTTCTTCGACAAGTTCAACCTGGCGACGCTGAAGGCCGAACGGCTCTGGCGCAGCGACGAGACCAGCTTTGAGAGCTTCACCGCGCTGCTCAGCGACGACGGCACGAAATTCATCACGCAGCACGAGACCGCCAGCACGCCGCCCAATTTCTTCATCCGCACGGCTGGCGGCAAACAGGCGCTGACCGATTTCAAAGACCCCGCGCCGCAATTGCGCGGGATCAAGAAACAACTCGTCACCTACAAACGCAAAGACGGCGTGCCGCTGTCTTTCACGCTCTACCTGCCGCCCGATTATAAAGCGGGCACGCGGCTGCCGACGGTGGTCTGGGCCTATCCGCGCGAATTCGGCGACGCCGACACGGCGGGGCAGGTCAGCGGTTCGGCGAATCGTTTCACCGCGATCAGCGGCATGTCGCATTTGTTCTTCCTGCTGCAAGGTTACGCCGTGCTCGATGACGCCTCGATGCCGGTGGTGGGCGATGTCGAGACGATGAACAACAGCTACATCGAACAGGTCGTCAGCAGCGCCGACGCCGCCATCGAGAAAGCCGCCGAGATGGGCGTGACCGACCGCAACCGCGTGGGCGTGGGCGGGCACAGTTACGGCGCGTTTATGACGGCGAATCTGTTGGCGCATTGCGATCTGTTCAAAGCTGGCATCGCGCGCAGCGGCGCTTATAACCGCACGCTGACGCCCTTCGGCTTCCAATCGGAGCGGCGCACTTTCTGGGAAGCGGAAGACATGTATTACCGCGTCTCGCCCTTTATGTACGCCGACAAGCTGAAAGAGCCGATCCTGCTCATTCACGGCGAAGCGGACAACAACGCCGGCACGCATCCGATTCAATCCGACCGTTTCTATCAGGCTTTGAAAGGGAACGGCGGCACGGTGCGTTACGTCACGCTGCCGCACGAATCACACGGCTATGCGGCGCGCGAGAGCATTGAGCATACGTTGTGGGAGATGATCACGTGGTTTGACAAGCACGTGAAGGGGGCACAACCGGCGACGGCGCTGCGCTAGAATTTGCTGGTGAAAACAAAAGAGGCTGCCATGCATCACAGGTGCCTGGCAGCCTCTTGGTTATTTGCGCGGAGCTTTCAAGCGGCCACTAATTGCCGCGCGATCACCAATCGCTGCACCTCGCTGGTGCCTTCGCCGATGGTACAAATCTTGGCGTCGCGCCAGTGTTTTTCGGGCGGGTAATCTTTGGTGTAGCCATAGCCGCCGTGAATCTGAATGGACTCTTCGCACACCTTGACGGCCATTTCCGAAGCATAGAGCTTGGCCATCGCTGATTCTTTGGTCGTCTGAAGTTTTTGGTCTTTCAGCCACGCCGCGCGCAGCGTCAACAGCCGCGCCGCATCAAGCTGCGTTGCCATGTCGGCCAGTTTGAACTGAATCCCCTGGAAATCGAAGATCGCCTGGCCGAATTGTTTGCGCTCTTGCGCGTATTTCAACGCCGCTTCGTATGCGCCCTGTGCAATGCCCAGCGCGAGCGCGGCAATCGAGATGCGCCCGCCATCCAGCACCTGCATCGCGTTGACGAAGCCGCGCCCCGGTTCGCCTAGCAGATTCGCTTCAGGTATCCGGCAATTTTCAAAAATCAATCCTGACGTTTCTGAAGCACGGCAACCGAGCTTATTTTCTTTCTTGCCCGCCGAAAACCCGGGCGTGCCGCGTTCGACGATAAAGGCCGAGATGCCGCGCGAACGCATCTGGCGGTTGGTGAAGGCCAACACTACGCAGACATCGCTGGAGATGCCGTGCGTGATGAAATTTTTGGCGCCGTTGATGACCCATTCGTTGCCCTCTTTGACCGCCGTGGTTTTCATCCCCGATGCATCCGAGCCGGAGCCGGGTTCGGTCAAACCCCAGGCGCCCAGCTTTTCACCCTTGGCCAACGGCGTGAGGTATTGCTGGCGCTGGGATTCAGTGCCGTAACGATAAATGTGATTGGAACAAAGCGAATTGTGCGCGGCCAGCGAGAGGCCGATGGAGCCGCAGACGCGCGCGATCTCTTCGATGACGAGCACGTATTCGATGTAGCCCATGCCCGCACCGCCATACTCTTCGGGAAAGAGCACACCGGTGAGGCCCAGCGCGCCGAGCTTGCCGAAGAGTTCCCTGGGGAAATGTTGCGCCTCATCCCATTCCATCACGTGCGGGCGAATCTCGGCTTCGGCAAATTCGCGCACGCTGCGTTTCACCTGCTGTTGTTCGTCGGTCAACTCAAAATCCATCTGTGATGCTCCTTCAAAAAAAAGGTTTTCATCACAAACAAAGGGGCAAAGGAACAAAGGGTTATACCTGAACTGACATCTCGCTATCCCTTGTCCCTTTGTTCCTTTGTCCCTTTGTGATGAAAGGTCTTGGCCTGCTACTGCCTCAATGCGTCGCTGCTGATTTTTTCAGCTTGCTCAAAAACTGCTTGCGGAATTTGTTCACCTTTGGCGCGACGATGATGCGGCAATAGCTTTGCTCCGGGTTCAGCGCGAAGTAGTCCTGATGATAGTCCTCGGCCTCAAAAAACTTGGCGAACGGCGTGACCTCGGTGACGATGGGCGCGTCCCAGATTTTCGCGGCGTTGATCTCTTTGATGACTTGTTCAGCGACGGTCATCTGTTCAGGCGTGTGATAGAAAATCGCAGAACGATACTGCGTCCCCACATCCGGGCCTTGCCGATTCAGCGTTGTCGGGTCGTGCACTGTGAAGAAGACTTCGAGCAGTTCTTTGTAGGTGATCTGCGCGGGGTCAAAGGTGAATTGAATGACCTCGGCGTGACCGGTCGTGCCAGTGGTGACAGCTTTATAACTCGGATTGTTGACGTGGCCGCCCGCATAGCCGGACAGGACTTTGTCTACGCCGCGCAGTTGATCGAAGACCGCTTCGGTGCACCAGAAACAGCCGCCCGCCAGCGTGGCGGTCTCTTTCGCAGGTTTGTTATTCATCGCTTTTCCTTTTTGTTTTGGTTGATGATTCGCAATGTATTTGCGCGCGAACTCGGTCAAGTGCGGCGCGTTGACCAGGCCGATTTTCGTCGCTTCTTCTTCGGCCTTTTCCAGCGTCCAGCCGTCGCGCACGACGCGGCGAATCAGCCAGAACGCGCCGACGCGAATTGCCGCCGCGCAGTGAATGAAGGCCGGGCGATTGGCCGGATCATCGGTGGCTTGCAAAAATGCATCCGCGTCGGCGTCCTTCGGTTCGGCGTACACAACCGGGATGTTGATGTAACGCAAGCCCAACTCTTTCGCCTTGGCTTCTTCTTCAGCCGAGCGATGTTCGCCGGGCGGGCGCAGGTTGATGATGACCTTGACGCCATCGGCTTTGAGTTTGTCCAGGTGTTCCAAACGCGGCTGCCCGCCGGTGCAATAATCCTTGTTCACTTGCAGGAAGTTGCGAATCGGCGGCACTTCGCCGCCAGCGCCCTGTTGCGCCAGGCTGCTGTTGCAAGCGGTCAGCAGCAGCACCAATAATCCAAGCAGTACTTTCATCAGTTTTCTCCCTCGTATTTCTCAACCACGAGAATCTGTTTTGGGCGCGCCGCCAACCAAGGCCAGCACGCCGCCATCCACGACAATATCAGCGCCAGTGACAAACGATGCGCCAGCACTCAACAAAAATGCAATCACTTCGGCAATCTCGGCCGGTTGCGCAAGGCGCCCGACTGGATGCATCTCTTCACATGCTTTCAAGACAGCATCAGGCCTTGCATCCTGCGCCATCGTCCACCGGAACATCGGCGTATCCACGGTACCGGGGCAGACGCAGTTGACGCGAATCCGTTCCGCCGCGTAATCCACCGCCAGCGCGCGCGTCAATCCTAACAGCGCATGCTTGCTGGTAACATAAGCCAGCGCACCCCGCTGCGAAACATGCGATTGCACTGAGCCGACGTTGACGATGGCCCCGCCGCCCGCCGCCCGCAAATGCGGGATGGCCGCGCGGGCGACCAGAAAGGCGGCGGTCAAGTTTACGTCCAACACTTCGCGCCACAATTCCAAAGTGGTCTGTTCAGCGTTGCCGTAACGCTGAATGCCGGCGCTGTTGACGACTGCATTCAACCCGCCGAAGGCTTGCGCGGACTGCGCGACGGCGGCTTGCGCTTCGGCTTCATTAGCCAGATTGGCTGGGATGAACAGCGCGCGCGCCGCGTGATCTTTCAGCGCAGCCATGGCTTGGCCGCCCGTTTCGGCGTTGCAATCCACCAGCGCGACGTGCGCGCCACGTTCCAGCAACAGCCGCGCGGCCGCCAAGCCGATGCCGCTGGCCGCGCCGGTCACGATGGCTTGCAGTTTTTTCATTGCTTATGTGCCTTCACCCAGTCGCGGAATTCCTCGGTCATTGTGGTCACGTCCGTTAACTCGCCATTTAATAAGGCGCTCTGCACGGCTTCCGGCGTTAGAAACGGAAACAGTGCGCTCCGCTCGATTTCGACATAGCCGCTCTCTTCCAGCCGCAAGAAATGCATGCTCTTGCCGGTATGCCGCCACAATTCGGGCACACCTAGCGCGGCGTAAATCGGCTCTTTGCTCAGCGAAGGGCTGGTAATGTCAATTTCCAGCGCCAAATCTGGCGGCGGCGTAACGTCCATGTCCATACGTTTGAGCTGACGGACCGCTGCCAGGTTGTTGAAATAGTAGCAATCATCTGGCTCCAGCCCTTTGGCCTTCGGGCGTTTGCGCATGGTGGTCGAGCGCAGGCTTAGATATTTCATCCCACATTCTTGGGCCAGCACAAAAATTACAAGCGGAAATAAACCACCGATGATTTCGTGTTCGGGTGACAACGACATAATTTCCAGCCTCCCGTCGTCATAGCTGAGGCGCACGTGAATCTTGCGGTCCACGGCGCGCAGGTAACGTTCGTATTCGTCCCAACTCACGTCTTGCAAAAGCATAGCTGAGCCGGGCGGCGTGTTGTAGACAAAGTTCTCGACCAACGCAAGCAGGTCGGGACTGGGAGCAGCAACCATAACTGTGACCTCTCAGAAAAGAAAAACTGAATGAGCTGCGGCTTCAATAGCTCGAAACCCACAGGCTGACAACCGGATGGCTCGCAACGAACCATCACTGTTTCCGGCCAATCGCAAACAAACTCTGCGCTGAGCGCACATACATTACACCATTCGACAACGCGGGCGTTGCCATCAACAACTCGCCCAGCGAATTGGTGCCGACGTGCACATACTTTTGCCCCGCCGCGATGACCAGCATGTCGCCGTCTTCGTTCGATAGATAAAGCTTGCCGTCGGCGGCCACCGGCGAGGCGCTGTACCCGCTGCCGACCAGCGGCAGGCGCTGGCGATAAACTTCTTCGCCGGTTTTCAAGTCGTAAGCGTCGAGCAAGCCGTTGTTGGCGAGCACATAAAGAATGCCCTGATAAATCAGCGGCGTAGGCATATAAGACCCGCGCCCCGTGCGGCTCCACGCGACGGCCTCGCTGGCGGCTTTGCCGTCGGGCAACGTCAGGTCGCCGCGCGCGCCGGCCCGCACCGCAAAGATCGGACGTTCGGGCGCGCGGCCGCTGGCGATGACAAACAGGCCGTCGGCAAACAGGGGCGTCGGCGCGGTGATCTTCGAACTCTTGCCCAGCCGCCATAACTCCTGACCCGTGCGCGGGTCGTAACCGCGCACGTAATTCGCCGCGTTCGTCACCAACTCCGGCCCCGCCGCAGTCTGCGCCACGGTCGGCGTTCCCCACGAAGGCAATTCCTGGCGCTCGGTCTTCCACTTCAGCTTGCCAGTGTCGGCCTCCAGCGCCAGCAGGAAAGAATCGTCCTGCGTGTCGCATTGCAGGATGACCAGGCCGTTCCAGAGGATGGGCGAACTGGCCGGCCCCCATTCATAACTCGGTATGTCATACGCGCCCAAATCAATCCGGCCCAGATCAGTCTTCCACAGCGCGCGCCCGTTCACGTCGTAAGCGTGCACGCCCTGCGAACCGAACCAGGCCACGACGATGCGTCCATCAGTGGCGGGCGTCGCGTTGGCGTAGGTGGATTTGATGTGGCGCTTTTCAAGCGGCACGCTTTGAATGGCGACGCGCTCCCACAGGATTTTGCCGCTGCGTTTGTCCAGCGCGTAAAGCATCCAGCGCTGCGGCGAACGATCCTGCGAGGCGTCGCCGTCGCCATAGAGGCCGGGCCGGAACGTGGCTTTGGGGTCGGTGCTGACCGCGCTGGTGACGAAGATTTTTTGTCCCCAGACAATCGGGCTGGAATGCGCCAGGCCGGGAATTGCCGTGCGCCAGCGAATGTTCTCGCCCGTCTTGCCATCCCAACGGTCGGGCAGATTTTGCCGCTCGGCCACGCCCGCCGCCTGCGCGCCGCGGAAGGAAGGCCAGTTGCCATTCGGCGTATTCGGCTCAGGCCGCGCGGGCGGACGGGCGCTGGCGCTGGTCGTGATGCGGCGCGCCGCGCTGGTTTTGGTTTCGGTGGCGGGCGCCCAGGTGCTGGCGCCCAGAATCATGCGGCGCGGCTGGCACTCATCCGCAATGAGTTCGAGGCTGACGTGCGCGCCGTCAATCCGCACCCGGTAACGCCCCGGCCCTTCGCAACCTTTGGGGCCGGAGGTCAGCAATTCAAGCTCGTCCGCGCTGCGCTTCCAGGTGCCGGTCAGCGTGGGCCAGCGGTCGCCTTCCAGCTTGAATGTGCTGTCGGCATTGAACTGGGCCGCGAAGACGCCGAACTTTAACGGGGTCGCGGGGATTGGCACGGCTGTTTGCTGGCGGGCGGTGGCGGGGTTTGTGGCGATGGCAGCGGCAATTGCAAATGCCAGCGCGAGCCAAAGCCAATTGAATTCCATTCGCTTCATGTTGCTCCTCTCCTCGTTACTCTGGGCCGTCATACTCGCTCAGGTAAAGCGTTGAATCGTAATCAATGATTGCCAGCCGCAACTTTTGCAGCCAGCCAGTGCGGCCGAGCAAATTCCGTTGCAAACCGTAAGCGGCGGCAAAATAGACGTGCGATTCAAATTCCAAGCCGCAGGTCGAAAACGTGAGCGTATGACCGTAGGCGTCCAACGACCCAGCCAGCGTGCCGAACCGCATCCGGTCACCAGACTCCACCACAATTTCGAGGTCATCCGCGACCTCCCGTTGAAATAGGCAGAAGTCTGCGCCCGGATCAACTTTGGCCGAAACGACGACTCTACGCTCGCCGAAGGCCAGCCGTGTTTCGAGCGTAATGCCGACTTTGCGCGAGTCGTATGGCTGGCACAGGTCGAAGGCAAGTAGATGGCTCATAGCGCGTTACCCGATATTGATGAAGGCGTGACCGGGTTCAAGCGGCGGTTCGACGAGCACAACCAGGGCATCTTCATGGCCAGAATTCCTGGCCGCCGCGAAAACCTCTTTAGCGTTCGTGCTGTTCTTAATGAGTTGGCCGTACCAAAGCGCCACCCATTGCCCGGCATATTCGTTCCGGTGGTCGGCCAGCCACTGCCGGTCAGCCGTGAAATCACGCAGGCTGGCTGCCCGCACCGCCGCGCGCGCCGCTTCCGCGCGTTGCTTCTTCTCGGCGTCTTCCTCTTCGGCGATGAATTCGCGCAACCGCTTCAACTCCGCCGGGGTCAATGCGCGCACCGCGCTTACTGCTTGTTCAAACTGGATTTGAGACATACTAAAACTCCTTTCAGTTACTCTTCATCCTCGCGCAACTTCGCCAGCACCGACAAATCCTCCAGCGTCGTCGTATCGCCCACCGTCTGATTGCCCGCCGCGATGTCGCGCAACAGGCGGCGCATGATCTTGCCCGAACGCGTCTTCGGCAACGCATCGGTAAAACGAATGTCATCCGGCTTCGCCATCGGCCCGATCTCTTTGGCGACATGCGCGCGCAACTGTTCCTTCAATTCATTCGACGGCACTTGCCCCGATTCCAGCGTGACGAAGGCCGAGACCGCCTGCCCCTTGATCTCATCGGGCCGCCCCACGCAGGCGGCTTCGGCGACGGACGGATGCGAGACCAGGGCGCTTTCGACTTCCATCGTGCCCAGCCGGTGGCCGCTGACGTTGATGACGTCGTCCACGCGGCCCATCAGCCAGTAATAGCCGTCTTCATCGCGCCGCGCGCCGTCACCCGTGAAATAGCAGCCCTTGATGTCGCTCCAGTATTGTTGCTTGAACCGTTCATCGTCGCCGTAAATCCCGCGCAACATGCCCGGCCACGGTTTGGTGATGACCAGGAAGCCGCCCTGATTCGGCCCGACCGAAACGCCGTCGCGCGTTTGAATGTCGGGCACGATGCCGGGGAAGGGCAGCGTGGCAGAACCCGGCTTGGTCGCCACGGCGCCGGGCATGGGCGCAATCATGATGCCGCCCGTTTCGGTCTGCCACCACGTATCCACAATCGGGCAGCGTTCCTTGCCGATGACGCGGTGATACCACATCCAGGCTTCGGGATTGATCGGCTCGCCGACGCTGCCCAGCAGGCGCAACGAAGACAAATCGTATTTGTTCGGCCATTCCTCGCCCCATTTGATGAAGGTGCGAATGGCGGTCGGCGCGGTGTACAGAATGTTGACCTTGTGTTTCTCGATGATCTGCCAGAAGCGGCCAAAGTCCGGCGTATTCGGCGCGCCCTCATACATCATCACCGTCGCGGCGTTTTGCATTGGCCCGTAGACGATGTAGCTGTGCCCGGTCACCCAACCGATGTCCGCCGTGCACCAAAAAACATCCCTATCGCGCAGATCGAAAGTCCAGCGCGTCGTCAGGTAGGTGTGCACCGCATAGCCGCCCGTCGTGTGCACGATGCCCTTGGGTTTGCCGGTCGTGCCGGAGGTGTAAAGGATGAACAGCGGATGCTCACTGTCCAACGGCTCTGCCGGACAATCATCGCTGATGCCTGTCATCACCTCGTGATACCAATGATCGCGCCCGGCCTCCATCGCAATCTCGTTGGCGCAACGCCGCAACACGACGGTCGCTGTCACCGACGGACAGCTTTTCAACGCCTCGTCCACCGCCGGTTTCAACGCCGTCACGCTGCCGCGCCGGAAGCCGCCATCGGCGGTGATGACGGCTTTGCATTGCGCGTCGTTGATGCGGTCTTTCAGGGCTTCGGCGGAAAAGCCGCCGAAGATGACCGAATGCGTCGCGCCGATGCGCGCACAGGCCAGCATCGCCACCGGCAATTCGGGCACCATCGGCATGTAAATCGCCACGCGGTCGCCTTTTTCGACGCCCAGTTTTTTCAGCGCATTGGCGAACTGGCAAACCTCGCGGTGCAGTTGCCGATAGGTCAGCGTGCGCGTGTCGCCCGGCTCGCCTTCCCAAATGATGGCGGCTTTGTTTTGGCGTTCGCTGTCCAGGTGGCGGTCAAGGCAGCAGGACGACATGTTGAGTTGAGCGCCGACAAACCATTTGGCGTAAGGCTCGTTCCATTCGAGCACCTTATCCCAGGTTTTGAACCACGGGATTTCTTTGGCGTAATCGCTCCAGAAATCCTCCGGGTCGTCCACCGACCATTGATAGATTTTGTCGTACTGTGCGCGGCTCTCGATGTGCGCGGTGAGGCGGAACCTTTTCGATGGCGCAAAGACGCGGTCTTCTTTAAGCAGGGAATTGATGTCGGGTTGCGATGCGGACATGCGTTTCTCCGGTAAAGTGGTGGTGATGTTTATGGTGAAGTCAGACGAATGAATCGAACGGCCCCGATGATAGACTAGCCGCCCTGACAAACCAAGATGTGCTAAGCGAGGACAAACTGCATGTTGCAATCCATACTGGCCGTGACCATCTGCGCCGAAGACTTGCCGGCGGTCGAGGCGGCTTATTCGAACTACCTGAACTATCGCGTCGTTGAACGCGGCACGGTTTCAGCCGCGTTGGCCGCGCATTGGCACGCGCCCGCAATGACAGGCCGCGCGTGGTTGTTGTTGCAACCGGCGAGCGGCGCGCCGGTTTATCTGCGCTTCGTGCAGCAAACGCATGTCGCCGGTTATGCGCCGTTGAAAACTTACGGCTGGAACGCGGCGGAATTGCTGGTGCAAGACCCGGATGCGCTGGCCGAAGGGCTGGCCGCCTCGCCCTTCAAGATCGTCGGCCCGCCGCGCAATCTTTCTTCCAACGACAACATCCGCGCAATGCAAGTCGTCGGCCCAGCGCATGAGTTGTTGTATCTGACGCGGGTCGAACCGGGCGGCGCGGCCTTCAAACTGGGCACAGCCGCGACCGAAGTAGATCACGTCTTTATTGTGGTCTGCGGCAACCCTGAGCTTGAAACGGCGCGCCGCTTTTATTCAACACGGCTGCAGATGGAAGTGACGCCGCCCATCGGCGTGCGCATGTCGGTGTTGTCGAAAGCCTACGGCCTGGACCCCGAAGAATTGCACAAGTTGGCCGTCGTGGAGTTACGCAAAACAGGCTTGATCGAATTGGATCAGTATGCGCCGCAAGCCGTCGTCAGACCGCAGCGCGCGGGTGAATTGCCGCCGGGCCTGGCAATGGTTTCATTCGCAGTGGATTCGTTGGAAGGATTCGCGGCAACAGTGTTACCGGCAGCGCCGTATCACGGCAGGCGCGCGGCTATGTTGAATGGCGCGGCGGGCGAGTTGATCGAATTGGTCGAGCAGGACAAGCCGGCGTTGTAGCTGACTTTCATTCTCCCGGTTGAGCAAGTGCCGGTTCAGCATGCTGTTGAATTGGATCGGCTGCGGAGGTGGACAACTCCGCTGGCGGCAGACCGCGTTGCAGCCGCA
>JANOWX010000960.1:0-4915 GCA_031418175.1 Acidobacteriota bacterium
CATCAGCGCGCCCAGATCAACCACATTGACGACGCGCACCTTGATGCCCGGCAAATGTTTTTGCAGCAGCCACGACGCCGCGCAGGTTTCAATCGTCGGCACATCGCCCGCGCAGGCTAATACAACATCGGGTACGACATCCGGCTCGCCTTCGTCGTTGCTGGCGAACTTCCATTTCGACAAACCGCGCGTGCAATGCTCGACGGCTTCGGCCATCGTCAGCCATTGATGCTGCAAATCTTTGCCGCAGGTCACGACGTTGACGTAATTGCGGCTGCGCAAACAGTGATCGAAAACGCTCAGCAAACAATTCGCATCGGGCGGATAATAAATGCGAATCACGTCGCTCTTGCGCGCCAGCGCGTTGTCTACGAAACCCGGCGCCTGATGGCTGAAACCGTTGTGATCGTTGCGCCAGCAATGGCTGCTCAAAAAAATATTGAGCGAAGCGATGTCTGCGCGCCACGGCAATTCGTGGCATTGATCCAACCACTTGGCGTGTTGCGTGACCATCGAATCTACGATTTGAGCGAAGGCTTCATACGACGACCACAGCCCGTGCCGCCCGGTCAGCAAATAACCTTCGAGCCAGCCTTCGCAACAATGTTCGCTGAGCACTTCGATCACGCGGCCATCGGCACTGACGTGATCGTCGAGCGCAACGATCTCGGCGACACTGCCGCGATTGGTCGCGTCAAAGACCGCGTTGAGCCGATTGGAATTCGTTTCATCCGGGCAAAACAAACGAAAGTTCGTCGGATTGAATTTGATGATGTCGCGGAAAAATTCGCCTAACTTGCGCGGCGCTTCGGCAATGACCTGGCCGGGCGCGGGAATTTCAAGCGCGTAATCTGTGAAGTCAGGCAAGGTGAGTTCGCGCAACAAACGTCCGCCGTTCGCGTGCGGATTCGCGCCCATCCGACGCTCACCGATTGGGTTAAGCTCCGTCAGGTTTGCGGCTAAATGTCCCTCACGATCAAACAAACTTTCCGGCTCATAGCTGCTCATCCACGTTTCGAGCAACGCCAGATGTTCGGCATTTTCGCGCACGCCTGAGAGCGGCACTTGATGCGAACGGAACGTGCCTTCAATCGGAATGCCGTCCACGACTTTCGGCCCCGTCCAACCTTTGGGAGTACGCAACACGATCATCGGCCACATCGGACGTTGCTTAAATCCATTCACTCGCGCGTCATCCTGAATCGCACGAATCGCCGCATAACATTCATCGAGCGCAGCGGCGAAGGCTTGATGCAAGGTCGCGGGATCGTCGCCCGCGACGAAGTGCGGTTGATAGCCGCGCCCGCGATAAAGCAACGACAGCTCTTCATCGCTCGTGCGCGCTTCAACGGTAGGGCCAGCGATTTTGTAGCCATTCAAATGCAAAATCGGCAGCACTGCGCCGTCGCGCACCGGATTGAGAAACTTGTTGCCCTTCCAGCTTCCTTCGAGTGGCGCAGTCTCAGCTTCGCCGTCGCCGATCACACAGGCTACGATCAAATCAGGATTGTCGAAGGCTGCGCCGTAAGCGTGCAGCAGCGCGTAACCCAACTCGCCGCCTTCGTGAATGGAGTTCGGTACGTGCGGGCCGCAATGGCTGGGCACGCCGCCCGGCGTAGAGAATTGCCGAAACAAGTTACGCATCCCGTCGGCATCCATCGTCACGTCGGGGTGAACTTCGGAATAAGTGCCTTCGAGATACGAATGAGCATTGAGCGAGGGACCGCCGTGTCCGGGGCCAGCGATGTAAATGACGTTGGTATCGTGCGCTTTAATCAGCCGGTTCAGATGCACGTAAATAAAACTCAGCCCCGGTGACGTACCCCAATGCCCCAGCAAGCGCGGCTTGATGTGTTCGGGCTTGAGCGGCTCGCGCAACAATGGGTTTTCGCGCAAATAGATTTGCCCGACGGTCAGATAGTTCGCGGCCTGCCAGTAACGCTGCATCTGGTTGAGCGCTGCGGTAGAGAGCGGCCCTTGCAACGGCTCTTTCTGCTGTGCTGCACCGCTGCTCACCACCGCCGTCGAAAGCTTTTCATTGAATTCAAACATTCATCTCCTTCTTGATGATCTCGCTCGTGTGTCTGGCGATCATCAGGTCTTCATTCGCCTTGATAACGCGAACCTTGACGCGGCTGTCATCGCTTGAAATCACCGGCGCGTGGGCTTGATTGCGCGTCGCGTCAAGCCGGATTCCTAAAAACTCCAACCCGGTGCAGATGCGCGAACGTATAGCAGCGGCGCGCTCGCCGATGCCGCCGGTGAAAACGAGTATCTCAACGCCGCCCAGCGCCGCCGCATAAGCGCCCACGTATTTCTTCGCGCGATAACAAAACAGATCAATCGCTGCGGCGGCGCGCGGGTCAGTGGCTTCGCGCGTCAACAGGTCGCGCATGTCTGAGCTCGTACCTGAAACGCCGAGCAAACCCGCTTGCTGATTGAGCAGTGTTCTGACTTCCGTCGGCGTCATCTTTTTTTCTTCGATCAGATAGAGCAGCAAACCCGAATCAACGTCGCCCGCGCGCTCACCCATCACCAGCCCTTCGGCGGGCGTGAAGCCCATGGACGTGTCAACGCTCTGGCCCTGACGCAGCGCAGCCATGCTCGCGCCGTTCCCCAGATGTGCGACGATCACCCGTCCCTCCGCCGCTGCGTCATCAAGCACGCGCAATTGCTCAATGATGTATTCGTAAGAAAGACCGTGAAAGCCGTACCGCTGAATGCCTTCGTCATAAAAGTTGCCGGACAGCGCATACGTCCGCGCGACCTTTGGCATCGCGCGGTGAAAGTCAGTGTCGAAACAAACAACCTGCGGCAAGTTCGGGTAATAACGTTGGACGAACTCAATGCCCTTCAGCGCCTGCGGCGTATGTTCAGGGTCGAGCGGCCTCAATGATTGCAAGGCTGCCAGGAATTCGGGCGTAACCAATTGCGGCGCGTGGTGATGCGGCCCGCCGTATACGATGCGGTGTCCCACGGCAGTTAGCCCTTGCCCCGCGTCGTGTTGCGCGAGCCAATCGAATAGTGATTGAAAGGCGGCTTGATGGTTGGGCAGGTCGTTGCGTTGGTCGAGCAACGTCGCGCCGCTGGCGTCGGTGATTTGCATGCGGCCGCCGTTAACGCCGAGCCGGCTGACTTCTGCCGACAGCCTGAGCGACGCTGGCTCGCCCATTTCATACAGCGCCGCCTTCAGACTTGAAGAACCGCTGTTGATCGTGAGTACAAGTTGATGAGTTGTTTCCATAGCCCCAAAAATTATGTAGTCGGCAGGAAGTTGGTTTCACCGGTAAAACTGAGCAGCGTGCGACTGCCCGTTGCGTCTTCGATCTCTAACGCATCATCGCTGCCATCCGCCGCTTCTTTCGGCGTGATGCGCGTGACGTCAGTGACCGTATGCGTCAGGTGGCCCATATCCGCAGAGGTATCGTGGCCGAGCATGATCTGAAGTTGCGGCGCGTCGTAGCGGCTTTCTTCGAGGGTGATGCCGCTGAAAGGCAAGTCGTTTTCGAGTGGTTGCGCGCCGAGTTCGCCGAAAATTTCTAACCGCGTGGGACGCGTTTCATTGCGTTCGTTATATCCCTTGAAATAGCCGCTCCACGCGGCGCGTTCGATTGTTGCTGACATAGTTTCTCCTTGCTTGATTTGTGTTACTGCTGTTCTGCTTGGTTACTTCGTTGAGAACATTTATAGCTCCACCCTGCGCAGCCGCAGCGCGTTGGCGATAACGGACACGGAGCTAAAACTCATGGCCGCGCTCGCAATCATTGGGCTGAGCAGGAGTCCGAACACGGGATAAAGCACGCCCGCCGCGAGCGGGATTCCGAGCGCGTTATAGATAAACGCAAAGAAAAGATTCTGCCGGATGTTGCTCATCGTAGCCCGGCTCAGCTTGCGCGCGCGTGCAATGCCGCGCAGGTCGCCTTTCACTAACGTGACGCCTGCGCTTTGAATCGCTACGTCAGTGCCGGTGCCCATCGCAATGCCGACCTGCGCCTGAGCCAATGCCGGAGCGTCGTTGACGCCATCGCCCGCCATCGCCACGATGCGGCCTTCAGACTGCATGCGCTTCACGATCTCGCCTTTCTGTTCAGGCAACACGTCGGCTTCGATCTCGTCTATGCCTAACTTGCGCGCTACGGCCTCGGCAGTCGTGCGATTGTCGCCGGTCAGCATGACGATGCGGATGCCATCTTCGTGCAGCGCGCGAATCGCCTCAGCCGTAGACTCTTTGATCGGATCAGCCACACTAAGCAAACCGGCGAGCCGTCCATCTACGCCGACAAACATGACTGTCTCGCCTTCTTTGCGCAGCGCCTCAGCGCGCTCGCTCAAGCCGCCCGCTTCGATTTTCAGTTGTTCGAGCAGCTTACTATTGCCTAGCGCAACCTGCCGCTGCTCAACTTTGCCGACTACGCCCTTGCCCGTGATGGATTGAAAATCTGCGGCTTCAGCAAGCTGCAAGTTTCGCTGCTGCGCGCCAGCCACGATTGCGGCGGCCAGCGGATGCTCGCTGCCGCGTTCAATGCTGGCAGCCAGTCGCAATAATTCATCTTCGGTAGTCCCGTTCAACGCCACGACCGAAGTGAGGCACGGCTTGCCTTCGGTGAGCGTGCCGGTCTTGTCCACAATCAGCGTGTCAATTTTCTCGATGATCTCAAGGGCTTCGGCATTCTTGATGAGTACGCCCGCCGTGGCTCCGCGACCTGTTCCCACCATAATGGACATCGGCGTCGCCAGCCCCAGCGCGCAAGGACAGGCGATGATCAGCACTGCGACGGCGTTGACAATCGCGTGGGCCAGGCGCGGCTCAGGCCCGATCAGCCCCCAAACAATCAACGTGATCACGGCAGCCACAATGACGGCGGGCACAAAGTAAGAAGAAACCGTATCAACGAGGCGCTGAATGGGAGCGCGG
>JANOWX010000961.1:0-1914 GCA_031418175.1 Acidobacteriota bacterium
CGCACGTCGAAGGCAAGGTTATTCGCGCGGCGAAATAGCTTTGAGGCAAGGGAGAAGAGAGATGACGGAACAAACGGAAATAACAGAACAAACGGAATTCTCTGAATGAAATCCTGGTTTGTTTCCGTCTCTTCCGTTATTTCCGTTTGTTCCGTCATCTCTCTCCGGCTTGATCTGCCAAGCAAAACATAAAAATAAAAGACGATGCAATCAATCGAACAACTCAATCTGAATTACGGCGCGATCCTGCCGGAGATCATCGCGGCGGTGACCGGCGTGGTGTGCATGCTGGTGGACGCGCTGCTCAGCAAAGCTTCGCGCAAGGTGAGCGCGGGCATCGCCCTTGTTGGCTTGATCCTGACGCTGGCCGCCGTGATTGGCCTGTGGCCGGTGGCGGCGCAGGGCGCGGACGCCTTCAGCGGGATGGTGACGGTGGATGCGTTGCGGCTGACCTTTTCCGTCGTAGTCGTGCTGGCCTCGATCATTGCCGTGCTGCTGGCGCTGCAATTCGTGCATGACGAAGGCTTGCCGCCGGGCGAGATTTTCACGCTGATAATGTTCGCCACGACGGGCGCGCTGTTGCTGGCGGCGGCGAACGATCTGGTCACGATCTTTCTGGGGTTGGAGATCGCCTCGATCACGACCTACGTGATGGCGGGGTACCGGCGCAACGATGTGCGCGCGAATGAAGCGTCGCTGAAATACTTCCTGCTCGGCTCATTCTCGACGGCGTTTTTGCTCTACGGGATGGCGCTGGTTTACGGCGCGACGGGCAACACCAACCTCAAAGCTATTCGCCAGGTTATTGAAGGCGGTAACATCGGCTACCCCGGTTTGTTACTGATCGGCGCGGCGATGATGCTGGTCGGCTTCGGGTTCAAGATTGCGAGCGCGCCGTTCCATCTGTGGACGCCGGATGTTTACGAAGGCGCGCCGACGCTGGTCACGGGCTTTATGGCGACGGGGCCGAAGGCGGCGGTGTTTGCGGCCTTCCTGCGCGTGTTTGCGGTGGGCTTCGGCCTGCAAACGGGGCCGGGCGTGGGCGCGCAATTGCACGGCAATTGGGTGAGCGCGCTAGCGGTGATTGCGGTGCTGACGATGACCATCGGCAACGTGATCGCCATCTCGCAAAAGAACATCAAGCGCATGCTGGCCTATTCCTCCATTGCGCACGCCGGGTATGCGCTGGTCGGCTTCCTGACGCTGGATTTCGCGCCGGTCGCGTTTTACATGCTGACTTACACGGTGATGAACCTGGGCGCGTTTGCCGTGATCCAGATGCTGGCGCGCGCGGGCGATGTCAAAACCGAGATCAACGATTATGCCGGCGTAGGCTTTGAAGTCCCGGCGCTGAGCTTCCCGCTGGCGATCTTTCTGCTGAGCCTGGCGGGCATTCCGCCGACGGCTGGGTTCATCGGCAAGTTCTACGTATTCAAAGCGGCGTGGGATGCTTCGCCGACGCTGCATTGGCTGGTGGTGGCGGCGGTGCTGAACAGCATCGTGTCGGTGTACTACTACATTTACCCCATCGTGGTGATGTTCTTCCGTCCGCTGGCGCCGGGCTTTACCAAACCGCGCGTGGGGGCGGCGGCGGCGCTGGCGGTGGCGCTGACGCTGACGGGGACGTTTTATTTGGGGTTGTTGCCGAATCGGGTGTTGAATGCCTTTAGCGGGCATAGCCATTCGCAAGGGGCGCAGCAGGCGCGGCGCTAAATTGCTATGGAATTCAAGAGAATGGTTTCCCCACGAAGTCACACGAAGTAACACACGAAGAAAGAGGTAGCAGCCAATTCTGCTTCGTGTCTTCCTTCGTGTAGCTTCGGTGCGCCAGTAACTCGGTTCGATCTGGTCGGGTGAAACGTCCCGACCCTGGAAATTGCCCGTTAGACAGGTAGCCAAACGAGCGTGCGTCGT
>JANOWX010000962.1:0-6160 GCA_031418175.1 Acidobacteriota bacterium
TTCTTTTCTTCGGTGAGAGGTTTTAGCAGTGCATCAAGCGACATTCCCAGCGTTGCAGCCTTTGCCTTGAGCGTTTGCAGTATGGCGGCTGTGCTTATGTCAACCTCAATCATTGTCATTTGAATGCTCATAGTCTTTATCCCCTTCCTTCAAGGATACATCGGCGCGGCGGCGGTCAGCAACAAAAAGCGAGTGCGCCATTTTCCAACAGCTTGGCAGCAGCTTCTTGCAAGGATAGTCCATGGCGCGGATTGCCTAATCGCTGGCGGAGTTCCAATTCCGTGGGCAAGGCCCCGAAACTGCTCAACGCCATTCTGAGACAAGCCGCGACACAAGAGGCCGGATGTTCCTGGGCAAACCATTGAATCATTCCGAAATCCCACGAGCGGCGGCGAGTTCTTCGGCGCGGCGACGAAGTTCGGCTGCTGATGGCGCGCCGTACAATTTGCCGTTGGCGGCGTGCAGATATACATCGCCGACAATGCCCAGTGAACCGGTTGCGCCGTAGGCCAAATGAATCGGCAGATGCCAGCAGAAAGCCTCCTGGTCAAAGTCAGCGCGCTCGACATTCAGGGCCATGCCGACTTCGCGATGCAGCCAACGGTTGACGAGCGTCAGCGCTTCTTCTTCAGTCGCCGCCTGCAACTGCGGGCGCAGCGTGACGGGTTCAGCGAGAGATACGGCAGACATGGCAGACATATATTTCTCCAAAGTGAAAGTGATGTCGCGGGAACAGTGGCGATTATGCTGACCAGGCGCATGGGGTACAAGCGAGCTTGGAAAACACCGTTGGTTTGTGGACGGACAGTCTTTCTTTTGGGCAGCAACTCAAGGATAGGACACCACTCATTAGTTATCGTAGGCGGCATCATCAGACGAATCATCGCGCATAAACTGCTCATAAGCAGCCAAGCGCCATTTAGTGTCGTCCGAATTGCCGTCGGTTAAAACGATGACACGAACCCGGCCTGCTTTGGGAAGCTGTGCAACTACTTCCTGGGGAATCGCCAGCACAGGTTCAGATGTCAGGTCAGTGATAAATTCGATTGCTTGCATAAAGGCAGTGTAGTTCTTCAGATAATTCTGCGGCAACGTCTCGCGGCAACCAACGTTGATAGTGGGCGAGATCGCTTGGCGTGATTTCACGGCTGCCGGCAAGTCCGGGTCTTTGTAAGTCGTCAGCGCCAGGTTTTGCGCCAGCGCCAGCCGTTCGGCGGGCGTCCACTCGGCGTCTTGCAGCTTGCGCGCGCGATCCAACAGCTTGCGCGCGTAGCCGAATTCATCGAGGTTCTTGAGTTGCTTCGCCAATACAAAAAGGGCAGGCGGATCAATGGCCTGGCCGCTCAGCACGGCTTTCGCTTGATCGGTCAGTTGGGTTTTGTCGGTGCTGGTGTCAGACATTGGGGAGTCCTCCTGATTGCGCTGTGCTTGTCATTGGTTGGGGTGCGCTTGCTTCAGTCTCCCGCGCCTTCAATTCGCCTTGGGGCCTTTTGAAGCGGGCTTGGCAGGTGATTTTTGATAGGGCGCATTTTGTTCATACGGCGACTGTTTGATTTCCGGCTTGGGTTCGTAGGTCGCCAGCGTGGGAATCCAGACTTCGAATTTGCCGCGCGCCTCATTGGTGTAACGCTCGCCGAGAAACTTGAGTTGGATGGCCAGCTTGATACGGCTCTTGAGCAGCACGCGCTGGACTTGGGCGCGGATGGTCTCAGCGGTTTGCTGATCTTCGACATAAAAATAGCGCACATCGCCGACGGTGTGGGCATTCGGGTTGGTTTCCGGTTTTTCGACCACGAAGCGTTTGCCCAGCGCACCAGCGATCGGTTTGGTAAAGCGCTTGCTGTCGTCTTCACTTTGGAACGTGAGGAAGACGCGGTTTGTTACCGCCAGGGCGACTTCGGCCGCGCCGAGGCTGCGCAATTCCTGCTTGGCAATCCGGCTCTTGTTGGGATCGAGCGGCAGTTCGCCTGATTTGCGGTAATCGGCGACGGCGCGCGGGCGGTCGCTGCGCAGTTGGGCGAGTTGGGCGCGATTGAAATAGGCGTCGCCGAAATCGGCTTTGAATTGGATGGCACGGTCAAAGTCACTGCGTGCCTGATCGTATTGTTTGAGCTGCACATACACACTGCCCCGGCTGTTGTAGGCGTCAGCCGCTTTGGCATCGAGTTCAAGCGCTTTGCTGTAACTGGCCAGCGCCGGTTCAAGCTGTTTGAATGCCACTTGCGCATTGCCCAGGTTCAGATAGGTTTCGGATGAAACTGCGCCGTTGGCCAGTGCTTGCTGATAATCGCTGATGGCGGCTTCGTAATTACCCAACCCCTGTTGCGCGTTGGCGCGCGTGAAATAGGCGGGGCCGAAATTGGGCGCGGCTTCGAGCGCTTTGGTAGCGAAATCAATGGCCGCTTTGTAATCTTCGAGCGCGGCCTTGGCGTCGTTGTTTTTCTTGCCGTTCTCGTAATAACCCTGGGCTTTGAGTTGGTTGGACTTGGCTTCTTCAGCATTGGTTTCGGGGAGCAACACGACAACCGGTGTCGGGCTGGTCGCCACTATGCGTTGTTTCGAGAGCAGGTTGAAGACGCCTAGAAAGCCCACCAGAATCACGGCGGCCAGCACCAGCAAGCCCCAGATGATACGCCGCGAACCGGCTTTTTGCGCGAAGGCTTGCGAAGTGCGCAATTGCGCCTGGGCGGCCTGTTGGCGCTGCATTTGTTCGGCGCTGGCTTGCAGGTAAGCGGTCTCGGCCTGATTGAGATCGGCGGCGCGTTTGGTGTGCCAGCTTTGCGCCGTTTCAAGCAAGGCGCCACTTAATAACGCGCCTTCATCGTGCTTGGTGCGCTCCCAGGCGGCCAGATTGGTGCGCAGGAATTGCCGCCAAAACAAAAAGTCATAGTCGTCCTTGATCCACTTGCCCAACCGGTCCCAGCCTTTCAGGGCCTTCTCGTCAGCGAGTTGTACCGTCGCTGCATTGCTGTGGGCGGCGCCTTCTAGATTGACGATGCGGGCGGCGGCCAGCTTTTCGATAATCTGCCGCTCGGCGCCGAATTCATCCAAGCGCATCAGATTGCGCGTGTATTCGCCTTCCTGATTCGGCGGCGCCAAACGCACCAGGCGTTTGAGTACGCGGGCGGCCAGCGCTTGTTCCGCTGGCGCAAAGATGCCGAAGGCGATTTCCATCCGGTTGTCTACTTCGACCATGGGCAAGCGGTCGCCAAACAACTTGGTCAACTCCGGTTCCAATTTGTGCCAGATGGATTGATTGCTTTCGCCGCGCGCAAGCAAGGCCAGGTGCAGCGAAATCTTCTTGTAGGCTTCCTCCAATTCTTCTGAGCGGTCGGGCCGGGCTTCCAGGGTTTGATTGTCGCTTCTGATCGCCAGCTTTTCGGCATAGGCGTATTTGGGCACGTAAGGGATGCGCAGCTCCCAGAAATTCGTTTCCAGCGTGCGGAACGGGGCGGGGGTAAACGGGTCGAGATGATCGCGGAACAAACGCTCAAACGCATTGCGGTCGGCCAGTTCGCTGATGTCTATGCGCGTCGGCACGATCACCATATCGAGCGGGCGCTGGCGGTGTTCGATGATTTCGGGACGCGTGAATGAGCGCGCCATCTCTTCGACGCCGCGCAGGTTTTGGGCGTTGGGCACACAGAACGACACCACGACATCGGCCATTTGCCGCGTACACACGCCGCCCATCTCGGTGACGCCGGTGCGGCTGTCTATCAAAATGATGTCAATCTGGTTTTGCGTCAGCAACTGGCGGCGCAGCCAATCGAAATAAAGTTCGCCCTGAAAGTCGGCATAGAAATCCGACCAGTCGAAGGTTTGCACCGCTTGGGCATAGGCCGAAAAACGATCTTTGGCGCGCACACCCGCGGGCAGCAACCATAACGCGCCCGCGCGTCCGTCGGGGGAACTGCCCGGCGGGTGAATCGGGAACAGCGCGGTGCTCAGCGGCAGCAGGTTTTCTTCGAGCATGTTCAGCGCTTCAACTTGCGCTTCCGGCGTTAGGGCCGCGCCATCGGACTTGGGCCAGGGCAGGTGCGGGAACTGGCGTTTGTAAGCCACCAGCAGATCAATCAACCCAAGCTGGGATTGAATCAGCTCTAGATTCTCAGCGTCTTCGGAGCGGTTGTAGAAGTAACTCTCCAAGCCCGGCGCTTCCAAATCCCAGTCAATCATGACCACGCGCAGCCCTTGCAGATAGAGCCATTCGGCCACGTTGGCGAGCGCCATCGAACGTCCCACGCCACCTTTATATGAATAGAAGGTGAAGATCATCGTCGCTTCCTCACAGCAGCAGTCAGGGGAGTCATTGCTGCAAAAACGGGCTGCGTGTTTGTGCTTGCTGCGCCTGGAGCCGGCTGACAAACTGGCCCAGGTTCAAACAGAACAAGCGTTTGATATTTTGATCGTCGCTCAGATTGAGTCCCAGATTGGCATACGAGCCGGAAGGGAAAATCGGCGGGTCATAGTATGCGTTGATAAATTCCAGCGAAAAGCTTTGCAACGTCCGGCTCAATTCTTCCAGCAGGTCGGGCGTCTTGAACGGCGCCAGCGTCATCACGACGACCTTCTCGTTTTTGAAACACTCATCCAGATCGCGCAACCGTTTATTGACCAGATTGTGATAAAGCGACAACGGGTCAATCACCAGCACCGACGGAGTGTCAGTCGCCAGCAGTTTGGCGCGTTCGAGGTTGACGACTTTGAGATCCGTCCAAAAGGCCGGGTCGAGCGGTTCCAGCCGAAACTGGCGCGGCGTTTGTTTCTGGCGCGCGGCCATCTCGGTGAGCCGCTGATTGATGGTGACACACTGGCGGCTCATAATTTCATCAATGGATTCCTGCCCGCGAAAGGGTTTCCAGTCCAACCGGCGCGGGCCATAAAACTGCCGCAGTTCATTGCGGTCGGCCATGCCAATCTTATTCAGTAACAGGCTCAAGGATGGCAGATCGGGCAAATCCTCTTGCAACTTGTCTACTTCATCGGCGGTGATGGCCAGCACCGCCACGGTAATGGGGATCGCGGGATCGTCTTTTTTTACGCCCACGGCGATTTCATTGACGACCCGTTGCCAGAGGTCTTTGTTCACGTTGTCGGCGCCGCCACCATAGGCATTGGCGTCTTTCAATTCGGTGATCGCCTGTAACCCGGCCAAGGCTTTGTTTTGCCCTTCCAGCGTCAATGAAAGCAAGCGGCGTTGCTCTGACTGTTCGGGCGGAGCCGCGTAAAGATAGGTGTTGAAGGTCGCGATTTCCATCGAGACCCAATCCGAAGCCTTGGCGTTTTCAGACCACAGCACGACCAGATGCCGGGATTCGCGCAAGGCTGCCCCTAATTGCCGATCCCAGGGTTTGCCCGCTTCTAGATCGCGGTCGTCAAAAAAGGTTTTGATGCCTTTGGCTTGCAGCGCCTGATTCAGCTTGGCCGCCCAGGACCGATCCAGACTGCTGTAGGAAATAAAAATGTCACGCGGAAAATTCGGGTTCGCCATATTCAAATCCCTTTCAATCAAACTTTTCGTGAGAGCGCTACGCGGTAGGGCCTGTGTTACTGCCTTGGGGCCAATGGCTGGTAAGCTCAAAAACAATGGGCAACATCTAGCTGACGGCCTAAATGCAGCGCGAACTTAGCTGAAAAGACAATTCTTTGCAACGCGATTGACGCTAAATCAGAACACGCGACATTGGGACGGTACCGCGCGCGTTAGCAAGCGGCCGCCCCTGCAAACAGCCGCTTGCTGACGCGCGCGGTTCCGTCCCGGCTTCCCAATCTTGTGTGGTCTGATTTAGACGAAACAGGCCATCAACCGGGCAGAAAGCCGCGCACGGCTGCTTCCCATTTATCCTGCGCCTTGAGAATCAGTTCGATGGCTTCACGCACGGCGCCGCGGCCGCCGGCTTTGGTGGTGATGTAATGCGCGCGTTGTAATAGGTCAGGGACGGCGTCGGCCACGGCAATCGCCAAACCGGCGCGCCCCAACGGGGCGAGATCAGGTAAGTCATCGCCGACATAGGCAACCTCTTCGTCGCTGAGCCGCGCCGCCTGCCGTAGCTGTTCGTAAACGGTGAGTTTGTCGGCCACGCCTTGAAAGACGTAATCAAAGCCGAGTTCGCGGACGCGCACTGTTAAGGGCACTGAAGCGCGCCCGCTGATGAGG
>JANOWX010000963.1:0-10283 GCA_031418175.1 Acidobacteriota bacterium
CCGGTGCTGCGTCTAAACACCGCCACATCCGACTTGCCGTCGCCGTCGTAATCGCCCGCCACCGGCACGTCGTGGTACGGCGCATAATCCGCGCCCCAGGCCCTTGTTTCGATCATGCCGTCAGAACTGCGCACGATGTACCAGTTGCCTTCTGACCCGCGCCAGACCGTGATGTCCGTCTTGCCGTCGCCATCGTAATCGCCCGGCACGGGCACATCCGTCGCCAAACCCCAGGCTTTGGCGAACGTCGCGCCATCACTGCTGCGTTTCACATACCAAGCGCCAGCGCTCGGCCTGAACACGGCCAAGTCCGTCTTGCCATCGCCGTCGTAATCGCCCAGCAATGTCACGTCGCCCGCCGTGCCCCAGCTTTGCGTGCTGGCCTGTTGCGTGCTGCTCTTGACGATGCGCCACACGCCGTCTTGCGCTGACCACAAGGCCGGATCGCTCTTGCCATCGCCGTCATAGTCCGCCATCTGCGCCAAGGCCGCACGCGCCGCCAGCGCGCCCGTGCTGACCGTCAACGTGTAGGCCCGCGTGCCCGTGCACGACCCCGCCGTCAGCTTGATGGTGAGGTTGTAATTGCCCGTCTGCGTCGTCACGCCGCTGAGCAAGCCTGCGTTGCTGAGCGTGAAGCCCGGCGGCAGTGAGCCGAGTTGCAGTGAATACGTGCCCGCGACATTCGCCGTGAATTGCTGGCCATACGCCGCGCCCGCCGTCGCCGCCGCCAGCGAGCTTGGATTGATCGTCAGCGCCGCGCACGCAATGCTGACGACGTAGACCCGTGTGCCGAAACAGCCGCCCACACCCGCCGCTTTGAGCGTGAACACAAACGTGCCACCCGCCACCGGCGTCCCGCTGAGCGCGCCCGTCGTGGCGTCGAGCGTCAAGCCGGTTGGCAAGGCCCCGCTCAGCACGCTGAAGGTGTAAGGCGCCGAGCCGCCCGTCGCGCAGACGGTTTGGTTATACGCCGTGCCCAGCGTGCCGCCCGGCAGCGTCGCCGGCGCGAACGTGACGGGCGCGCAGGTGGCCGTGACCAGCAGGTTGTACGCCTGCCGCGCCGGGCAACCGCCCGCGCCCGTGGCCGTGATGGCGAAGGTGAAATTGCCACCCGCCGTGGGGATACCCGTGATGGCGCCGGTCGCGCCGGTCAACGTCAGCCCCGGCGGCAGGATGTTGGTCGTCACGGCGTAGCTGTAATTGCCGCCTGCCGGTTGGGCCGTGACCGTTTGGTTGTAGGCCGTATTGACGATGCCGTTGGGCAAGCTCGCCGTGCCGCCCGGCCCCGTCCCCGGCGTCAACGTGATGGCGGGGCAGGCGACGGCCAGCGTGTATTGCCGCTCGCCGAAACAGCCGTTGCTCTTGGCCGCCCGCACCGTAAAGCTGAAGCTGCCCGTCAACGTGGGCGTGCCCGTCAACGCGCCCGCCGCCGCCAGCGTCAAGCCATTCGGCAACACGCCGCCGCTGAGGCTGAACGTATACGGGCCGCTGCCGCCGCTGGCCGTCAGTGTCTGGTTGTACGCCGCGCCGAGCACGCCGTCCGGCAACGCCGGACTCACCGTGAGCGCCGGGCAGTTGACCACGAAACGGTACGCCGCGCTGCTCTGACAGCCGTTCGTGGCGGTCGCCGTGACGGTGAATTCAAAGATGCCCACCAGCGTCGGCGTGCCCGTCAATTGCCCGTTCGCCGCCAACGCCAAGCCCGGCGGCAAGCTGCCGTTGCTGACCATAAAGCTGTACGGGGCCGCGCCGCCACCGCCACTGATGGTTTGCGCATACGCCACGCCAAACGTGGCGGTGGGCAGCGTCGCCGGACTCAGCGTAATGACCGGGCAGACCAGCGGATTGACCGTGATCGAATAGAACCGCGACCCCGTGCAGCCGCGCGCATCAGTCGCCGTGATCGTGAACGAGAACGGCCCCGGCGCGGCGGTCACCGTGCCCGTGATCAACCCGTTCGGCGCCAGGCTCAGCCCCGTCGGCAACGCGCCGCCCGTCAAGGCGAAGGTATGCGGCGCAACTCCGCCGGTCGCGCTCACGCTCAAACTGGTGACGACCTGGCCGACTGTCTTGTTGGGCAGCGTCGGCGGGTTCACCGTGATCGCCGGGCAAACGATGGTCACGGCGTACTGGCGCTCGGTGATGCATTCATAAAAATCAAAGACGTACACCGAGAACAGGAAAGTGCCCGGCGTCGTCGGCGTCCCGCTCAGCACGCCCGCCGCCGTCAGCGTCAAACCCGGCGGCAACGTGCCGCTTGATTGGGAAAACTCGAAGGGCGCGGCGCCGCCCGCCACGCTCAGGCTGGCGCTATAAGCAAAGCCGGGATTGCCCACCGGCAACACCGGCGGCCCGAGGGTCAGCGCCGGGCAAACGACCGTGAACGAATACGGCAATGAAGCGCTGCAACTCTGCGCATCGGTCGCCGTGACGCTGAAATTGAACGCGCCGTATTGCGTCAGCGCGCCGGTCAGCGCGCCGCCGCCGGTGAGCGTCAAACCGGGCAGCAGATCGTTGGAGGAAAAGGTATACGGGGCCGTGCCGCCGCTGGCCATGAAGGTTTGGCTGTAAGGCTGCCCGATCAACGGATTCGGCAGCGTCGCTGGCGCGAGCGCGATGGCCGGACAAGGCGCGCCGTTCGGGCCGCCGGGCCAGAAGCCGCTTTCATAGGTGAACGTGCCACCGGTGGAAACGCCGGTCAGCGTTTGGCCGCTGGTGCTTTGCAGGTTGAACGTGCCGCCGTTGCTGTCGCCGCCGCCGCCCGCCGTCACCGTTTGCGGCAGCGTGAAGCCGCCGCCCGTTTGCGGCATTGCAACAGCGGCCGGAGCCGCGCGGTGCGTGACGACGGCGGGGCGCGGCGCGCTGAGCGTCGTGACGGCGTGCCGCATTGCGCCGAAGCTCAGTGGCAGGCAGACGCACAGACACAGCAGCGCGCCGCTGATGAGTTTGAGACGAGTCGAAAATCGGTTCAGGCTTTTCATGGTTTTCTCCTTTGGGTTGCTCCGCAACATCAGCGGCAAACCGCTGCTCGCCGGTCATGGTGCAAAGCGGCGCAAAACCGGCTCACAATTTCTAAACATTTTCTGGGTACGCAGCGCCTCCGGCTGCGGCAATACCGTGGCCGGGATCAGCGATTCAAAATTGCCCGCCGCCGTGTTGCCGCCGTTGTCATTGCCGCTCGCCGCCGTGAAGCCGCGCCACGCCGCCGTGTAGGCCGCGAGCGTGTTGTTATGAAAAACATTGCCGTGCGTGCCCGCGCTGAGCGTGACGGCGAAGGGAAAACGCGCGATGTGGTTGCCGTAAATGTCGTCGCCGCTCGCGCCGTCATACACGAGGCCCGCGATGCTATGCACCGGGTCGCCCGTGCCGCCGATGGTGTTGTGAAAGAGGCGATTGCCTTGCGCGCCGGGGCCGCCCACGCGGATGCCGATTTTGCATTCGGTGATGTTGTTGTCCTTGATAACCACGCCGCGTGAATTGATGACGTTGATGCCGTATTGCATCGTCGAAGCGCATGAACGGAAGTCGCCGTCGGTGGCGATTTGCAGATAATCAAGCGTCACGTTGGCCGCGTCTTTGACTTCGACGTTGGTGACGAAGTCTTTGACCTTGCCGTTGCGCACGACGATGTTGGCGACGTTGTGGATGACGATGCCGCGTCCGCTGTGTCCGGCCAGACTCGTCACCAGATGCCCGTTCAGATCAAGCGTCACGCCGGAAACATTGATCGTGATGGCGTCGCCGCTCGCTACGACAACGTCGCGGCGCAGCGTGTAAACGCCCGGTTGATTGATGATCAGCGGCACATTGAGCGAGCCGCGTTCGACGGTCAGCGCGTCGCCGAACGGCGTCCGCACGGTTTGCGCGAACGTGGGCGCGGCCAGGCACAAAGCCGCTACGCAAGCGGCCAACGCCGGGCGGCGCAGCGAATGAATGAAAGTCGTCAACATAAAAAGCTCCTTCGTTGGTGCGAGGTGAATGGGTGAGCGTGGCTCGTTGAAAGCGTGCTCAGGGACGGCACGTTGCCGGTAGCGCCGCGCAGACGAGCGCCTGCAAAGCGTCGAGCCGCGCTTTGAGGGCGGCGTTTTCCGCTTTGACGTGTTTGAGTTCCTGTTGCTGGGCGGAGAGTTGGGTTTGCTGTTCTTTGACGGCTTCGACCAGCACGGGAACGGCGTTGGCATAGCTGACCGATTTGAAGCCGTCTCTATCGGTTGAAACCAATTCGGGCAAAACCGATTCGACTTCCTGCGCGATGAAACCGATTTGCGGGCGCGGGTTGTGGTTGTGTTCGGGCTTCCAGTTAAAGGTCACGCCACGCAGACGCATTACCGCATCAAGCGCACTGCCGAAGGTTTGCACGTTGGTTTTGTAGCGGGCATCGGAGGTGCTGGAATATTGACCGAGAATCCTTAAGTCGCCATCGGTCTCTAACACCATGTTATTAACATCGTGTCTGGTGTTAAACCAGAGAAATTCATCGAAAGCGTTAAACTGGATGCCGTTAATGAGTGAATTGTAGCGAATCGCATGGTTGAAATCGTTCGCCGTTGGTGACAGGACAACAGAAGAACCTCTCAAGGCAATACCGCCCAGCATTGAGGGTGCGAGGTTAAAAGTCTTGGTGCCGCCGATAGTCTGATTAGAAGAAGTGTCAACAAAATTCTGTGTCGCACTGCCCGTCCCGCCGTTGGCAACCGGCACGACGCCGAGCCGCGCATTGCTGAGCGTGCCGGAAGTAATGTTGGTGGCGTTCAGATTGGTCAACGCCGAGCCATTGCCGTTGGTGCGCAAATAACTGCTCGCCGCCACGCCGCCTAGATTCGTGGCGTTATCCGCCGTCCCGGCGTTCTGGCTGCGAATCGCGTAGGGCGTTGCGTTGAGCGGCTGGCGCGGCGTCAGCAGTGTGAAAGGGTCTAAGCCTGTGCCGCTGCCGGGCCGCACGCGGATTTCCAGCCAGCGCGCCGCGCCCGTGAATACCGCCGCGCCGAAATCGAGTTGGACGGTGAAGACGCCGTTCGTCACCGGCACGTCATCGCGCGTGATGGTTGCGCCTTGCTGCGTGCCCGCGCTCAGGGCGTCGAACAGGGCGAATTGCAGATCGTAAGCGCCGTTGGCCGCCGCGCCGTTGTCGGTCAAACGGCCTTGATGCGTGAAGGCGGTGCCTTGCGCGAAGGCGGTCGCCGCCGTCAGCAGCAGCAAGCAGAGTGCGATGGTGGTTGCGCGTGAGTTACGAGTGGTTGCGTGTTTCATGTTCAGTTTGCTCCATTCTTGAGATTTCCGAAGCCTGTGTGCCTCGCTGCACCCCATGGCGCAAGGCGCGGAAAAACCGGCTCACCGTCAGCACAAAATTTATGCGATGGCTTGGCGGGCGGCGGCGGCGGCGCGATAATGCCGCCGCTATGGCACTTCAAGAAAAGTATCTCAATCCCTTCACCGATTTCGGCTTCAAGAAACTCTTTGGCAGCGAGCCGAACAAGGACTTGCTGATTGACTTCCTCAACCAACTGCTGCCGCCGCAACACCAGATTCAGGAACTGACTTACGCGCGCAATGAACTGCTGGGCGACACGCGCTTGGATCGCGGCGCGGTCTTCGACATTTACTGCGTCAGCCCTAGCGGCGAGCATTTCATCGTCGAGATGCAGAAGGCCAAACAGCTTTACTTCAAAGACCGCAGCGTCTTTTACGCGACCTGGCCGATCCGCGAACAAGGCCAGCGCGGCGATGACTGGAATTACCGCCTGGCGCCGGTTTACCTAATCGGCATCCTTGATTTCGTCTTCACCGAAAACAAAGACGACGCCGAGGTCTGTCATCGCGTGCAGTTGAAAGACCAGACCAACCGCGTCTTTTACGACAAGCTGCTGCTGATTTATCTGGAGATGCCGAAGTTCACCAAAACCGAAGACGAGTTGGAGACGGGGTTCGACAAATGGCTCTACGTGCTCAAGCACCTGCCCAAACTGACCGCGCGCCCAGCGAAATTGCAGGAACGCATCTTCGGCAAGCTGCTGGACGCGGCGGAAGTCGGCCAGTTCGACCGCGAGGAACTGCTGGCTTATGAAAGCAGCCTGAAGCATTACCGCGATTCGCGGAACGTCGTGGAAACCGCCAAGGTAGAAATATCTCTTGAAGTGGCGCAGCGAGCCCTGAAAGAAAACCTGCCGCTGGCTCTCATCGCCAGACTCACCGGCTTGAGCGAAGCAGAGATTGAAGCCTTGCGACAGTAGCGCCAGGCCTCTCTGCCGATTTCGCCTGAACAAAGGGCAACCCTGCGGCTTGCGCGCCCTGCTTGTTTTACCACCGGTCAGCCGCTTTCGACTGCGCCAATTGCTTGCGCAAGGCCGCCACTTGCGTTTGGAGTTCCTCGAGCTGGGCTTGCTGTTCTTTGACGGCATTGACCAGCAGCGCGCTCAGGCGGTCGTATTTGACGCCCTCGACTTCGCCTTTGGCGTTGTGGATGACGAGCAGCGGATCAACTTTGGCGACGTCTTCAGCGCCGAAGCCGAGGTCGCGCATGCCGCCGTCTTTCCAAGTGAAGCTGATCGGCTGCAACCGGTTGATGAAGTCCAGCCCGTGGCGATAGGGCGCGAGGTCGGTTTTGTAACGCAGGCTGGAAGAACAAGTGGCAAGCTCGTTGTTCGCGTTGCGGCACACCTGGGTGGCGCCGGCCGTGCCCAGAAAGGAAACCCGAATCACCCCCGATGCTAAGAGTTCAGGCTGCGCAGCGCGTAAGGCGTGGCGCTGTGCGGCTGGCGTGGTGTGAGCGCGGTATACGCGCCCGTGCTCGCGCTCGCGCAGATCATTGCCGGTCTGCCCGTTTTGTTTTAGAGTGCGCCCGCTCCCACCCTCTACTTTATCCGGTTTGGTTCAGATGGTCTGTGTCAGCGAACGCCCGCATGCCGTGTGGGCAGTGGCAAGATGAATATCCGACGAATCCCTCGAATGCTGTGGTGGCTGCCTTGCTTGTGGCTGGGCGGTTTGACGCCGGCGCCAGCCCGGGCGCAGACGCTCGGCGCATACAAAGTGCTGGGCCGCTATCAGCAATTGCTTTGGCAAGATCAGCACGGCTTGCCGCAAAACGGCGTCCTCGCCATTTTGCGGGCGCGCGACGGCTATTTGTGGTTGGGCACGATCGAAGGCGCGGCGCGCTTTGACGGCGTGCGCTTCGTCGTCTTCGACAACCACAACACGCCGGAGCTCAAAAACAACCAGATTCTCTCGCTGGCCGAAGACCGCGCGGGCAATCTCTGGCTGGGCGCGGTGGGCGGCGGGCTGACGCGGCACACGGACGGGCGCTTCCGGCTCTACACAAAGCAGGACGGCCTTTCGAGCGATTTCGTGCGCTGCCTGTTGGCCGACCGCGCCGGGAACCTCTGGATCGGCACGCGCGGCGGCGGGCTGAATCTTTTCCGCGACGAACGCTTCACGGCTTACACCACGCGCGACGGCTTGCCGGGCGATCAGATTCAGTCGTTGGCGGAAGACGCGCAGGGCGTGCTTTGGATTGGCACGACCAAAGGGCTGGCGCGCTTCGAGCAAGGCCGCTTCACGGCTTACACCACGCGCGCGGGCTTGCCGGGCGACCGGGTGAACGCGCTCTGTGTGGATAGCGCGGGCAATGTGTGGGTGGGCACCGGCGGCGGACTTTGCCGGATGCAGCAGGGCCGTTGCGTGGCGGACGGCGCGCCTACCAGCGGCTCAGTGACCGCGCTGTTTGAAGACCGCGCGCGCAACCTCTGGATCGGCACGGGCGGCAATGGCTTGTTTCTGCGCAAGGACGGACGCTTCACCCAATATGCCGTGCGTGACGGCTTGCCGAGCGACACCGTGCTGGCGCTGTATCAAGACCCAAATGAAGAAGACGGCGACCTGTGGGTCGGCACGGTGGACGGCGGCCTCGTGCAATTGCGCGAAGGGCGTTTCAGCGTTTACGCGGTGGAGGACGGCTTGCCGCACAATTTCGTGGCCGCCGTGTTTGAGGATTCGCAACGCAACCTCTGGCTGGGCACGAACGGCGGGTTGAGCCGTCTCAAAGATGGCGTCATCACTACCGCCCCGTTTCGACAAGGCCGGCCTGAAAGCGGCTCCATCGCCGAAGACCGCGCGGGCAATTTATGGTTCAGCGGCAACGGACAGTTGAACCAAATCCGCGACGGCAAATTCATTCGCTGGACTGCAGCGCAAGGGCTGCCGCACGAACCGGTGCGCGAACTGCTCGGCGACCGCGCGGGCAATCTGTGGCTGGGCACGCCCGGTCACGGCTTGACGCTGCTGCGCGCGGGCCGTTTCCGCAGCTTCGACACGCGCGACGGTTTGGCCGACAACGAAGTCACGGCGTTGTACGAAGGACGTTCAGGCACAATCTGGGTTGGTTTGCACAACGGCGGCGTCAGCCGCTTTGACGCGACGACCGAGCGCTTCACCAGTTGGACGGTCAAGGACGGCTTGCCCGGCGATCAGGTCATCGCGTTTTACGAAGATCACGCGGGCGGCCTCTGGATCGGCACGAGCGGCGGCGGCTTGCGGCGCTTCAAAGATGGCCGGTTCGCCGCCATCACCGTCAAGCAGGGCCTCTATGACAACCGCACCTTTCAAATCCTTTCCGACTCTGAGGACGACAGCGGCGCTTTGTGGATGAGCAGCAATCGCGGCATCTTTCGCGTCAGCCTGCGCGAGTTGAATGAGTGTGCGGACGGCCGCCGCGCGGCGGTGACTTCGTTCGCGTATGGCGTGGCCGACGGCATGCTCAGCCGCGAATGCAACAGCGCCAGCCCGGCGGGCTGGAAAGCGCGCGACGGACGCCTCTGGTTTCCGACCGTCAAAGGCGTCGTCGCCATTGATCCCAAACAGCGCAACATCCCGCCTTCGCGCGTCGCCATCGAAACCATGAAAATTGACAGGCAAGCAGTGCCGCGTGAAGTTTGGGAATCCGCCCTCCGCCATCCGCAATCCGCCATCGAACTCCGACCGGGGCAGGAGAATTTGGAGATCGAATACACCGGCATCAATTGGAGCCGCCCGCAACAGATTCGTTTCAAATACCAACTGGCCGGCTTCAATCAGGACTGGGTGGAAACGGACACGCGGCGCACGGCCTATTTTTCGAGCCTGCCGCCGGGCGCTTATACGTTCAAGGTGAGCGCGGACAACGGCGAGGGCGCCTGGAATTCGGCGAGCGCCGCGCTGCGCATCACGGTGCTGCCGCCGTTTTATCGCACCTGGTGGTTTTTGACGCTGAGTATTTTATCGGCGGCGGGCGTGGTCTTCGCGGCGTTCAAATACCGCATCAATCAACTGGAACAGCGGCAGGCCGCGCAGCAAGCCTTCGCGCGCCAGTTGATCGAATCGCAGGAAGCCGAACGCAAACGCATCGCCGGAGAATTGCACGACGGGCTGGGGCAAAATCTGCTGGTCATCAAGAACCGCGCGCTGTTCGGCTTGCTGCAACCCGACGATGCGCCGCGCGCCGCCGCGCAGTTGAGCGATATTTCCACGACCGCTTCGCAAGCGCTTGACGAAGTGCGCCAGATCGCGGCCAATCTGCATCCGTACCAACTCGACCGGCTGGGGCTGACCAAAGCTCTGACGACGATGCTTCGCAAAGTCGGCGAGGCCGCGCAACTCGACCTCGCGTTATCGCTCGACAACGTGGACGGCGCGCTGAATGCGGCGGGGCAAATCAATCTTTATCGCATCGTGCAGGAAGGCTTGAACAACATCGTCAAACACGCCGCCGCCGGCGAAGTCAGCGTGCAATTGCAACGCGCGCCGCAGGGCTTGACCTTGACGCTGCGCGACAATGGACGCGGCTTTGTGATGGCGGAGGCTAAGTCTGGTGGATTGGGATTGACCGGTATGGCTGAACGCGCGCGGTTGCTGGGCGGCACGCTGAACATCGAATCCGCGCCGGGCGCGGGGACGCTGATTACGCTGACGATTCCGCTGACGATGCGGTACGGGGAGCGGTAGCGACGACCTGGGTGCGCACCGCTTCAGCGTGCGGGATTCATGTCGTACGCATTGATTCCGGTGTAAACCCCTGCGGGAATGATTGTCTCCGCTGCCGAGACCGCACGCTGGACGCGGTGCGTACCCAGGTCGCCCCCACTCTCTGTACCGCATCGCCCGACTGAGGAACCGATGAACCCGATTATTCGCCTCTTGATTGCCGACGATCATCCGCTGTTGCGCGCCGGGCTGCGCCAGGTGATCGAAACCGATGCGCGCCTGCAAGTCGTCGCCGAAGCCAGCGACGGCGCGGCGGCGCTCGAATTGCTTGC
>JANOWX010000964.1:0-1671 GCA_031418175.1 Acidobacteriota bacterium
ACCCGCCGGGGTGCGCGTCGTATTGGCGTTCGCCAAATTGGCGGCGGCGGCTTCCAAACGTTCGCGCTGGGCGGTCATCCCCTGCGTGGCGATTTTGTAGACGTTGAAGAGCGACATAGTTTTTACCTGGCTAGGCGCAGCGCGCTACACGCTGAAGATTGCGCGATGAAGGACGAAGGCAGGCGCGAAAATAAATGTTGCGTCACCCTGGCGCTTCATCCTTCACCTCGCAATCTTCACCCAGTGCGCGTTTCAGCGGCCTTCCTTGATGGCCGCGCGCAGGGTGCGAAAGCGCATCTGCAAGAGTTGTGTGCCGGTCATGAATTTCCCCCCGGTTTCGGCGAGCGTCGCCATTTCGCGTGCGGTATCAACGGTGTTGCCGTCAAGGCCGGGGACGTTGTCGGTTTGTTCGACGACGCGCATTGAATCCGTGCTGGCGCGGCCCTGCGCCGTGTGGCGTGGCGCGACGGCGGCGCGCACGGCATTGCGCAGGTACTCATCGAATTCGAGTTTCTTTGCCTTGTAATCAGGCGTGTCGGCATTGGCCAGGTTGCTGGCCACGAGTTCGGCGCGGCGGCTTTGCACGTCGAGAAAATCGGTCAGTAAAGTTGTGATGCGATCCAGTTCCGCTAATCCCATAACACCGGCACCTTCGGGGGCAATCGCCTGACGGCTGTGCAAGCGCTGTGCCCGAAAGCGGTTCTATGGCAAATCTGTCGGATGTGGCGCTTGCTGGTGCTGAAGGGCGCAGCGTTGAAAACCGCTTCTCTAGCTGTGTTTATTGGTGAATAGCCGCATGCCGTGGCCGTCGAGATTTTGTGCTGTGGCGGTGGCGGTCGTCCTGGATCAATGTCGGCAACACGGCAAAAGCGCGGGCCGGTGTCACTTTCTTGACGTATCTGTGACGGGAAAAATGCGAAGCTGGAGCAGCGGAACAAGCAAGCTTGGTGCACTCGCCTGCCACTGCTCGCTAGTGCTTCTTTCTTTACCAATGCTCCAAACTTGCTGAGCGTGAGATGCCCGTTCAAACGCCCCGCACGGCCGCGCGGTAATGCGAAGGCGCGACGCCGGTGCTGCGTTTGAAGGTGCGTGTGAAATGGCTTTGGTCGCAGAAACCCGCAGCCAAGGCAATCTCTACGATTGGGGTTTCTGAGGTGGTCAGCGCACTGCAGGCGTATTCGATGCGCAGCTTGCGCACATAATCGCCCACCGTGCATTGATAGGAACGATGGAAGGCCTGGGCCAAATGCACCGGATGAATCGAAACCGTCTGGGCGATTTCGGCCAGCGTCAGATGTTCGGTGAAACGCGCGCGCAGCAATTCGCTGGCCTGTTGCAACCAGAGCGGCGGTTTTTGCGGCGCATTCTCGCGCGCGCACTGGCGCGAAACTTCGCCCAGCATCTGCATCATCAGCCCTTCGATGACGAGCGCCGAAACGCCGTCCGGTTCGGACAATTCACGGTACAGCCGCCGCGCCAGCAATTCCGGCGCGCCGCCCTTAAATTCCGACGGCGTGTCTACCAAGGCCAAATGCTCGCTCAGCCGGTTCAGCCAAACCGGTTCGATCTCGATGACAAACGAACGCCCGCCCAGGTCGTGGAAATACTCGGCGTGGCATTCGCCCACCGGATGGAAGAGCAGCGTGGAGGGCTCGCATTCGCGCGTGAGTT